>NZ_JNKA01000006.1 GCF_000701865.1 Mycoplasmopsis felis ATCC 23391
GCATTTTATATAAAAAATTGCCTTTGTTGTGTTATATTTTATAATATTTCCACATTTTTTTTAAATTAAATTAATTGCAGATAAATGTTAAATTACTTAACTTTATTAATTCCTTCTCATTTTCAGAATCTAACTTCATCTATGTCTATCCCTACTTCTTTAATATATTTATTGTGATAATCGACTTTATCTTGCATTAATTTTACAAATTCTTTTGACTTTTCATTTCCATATACTGCTTTTGCTGCTGTTTGAGACATATGGAATCTATCCATTTCTGACATTAAACGAATATCAAAAGAAGTTGTTATATCACCATTTTCCCTATATCCATGGGTAAACAAATTACGGTTATGACGTAAAAAGAATATATCTCTTAATAAACCTTCAAATCCATGGAAAGCAAATAAGATTGGTTTGTTTTTTGTAAACACTGAATCAAATTCTTCATCAGATAATCCACGAGGATCAACACTTGGATGTCTTAATTTTAATAAATCTACTACATTAACAAATCTGATTTTTAAATCAGGGAATTGTTTGTTTAAAATTTGTACAGTTGCTAATGCTTCTAGTGTAGGTTCAGTTCCTGAAGATACTACTACTAAATCAGGTTCTTGATTATTTGATACTGTAGAAGCTCAATCAATTACTTTATATCCTTTTTCAACTAATTCTTTTGCTTCTTGAACATTAAATCATTGTTCTCTTGGTTGTTTAGAAGCAACTATTAAATTAATAACATCTCTTTCTCTAAATGATTTATCTAAAACTGCTAGTAATGTATTTGAATCTGCAGGTAAGTATTCACGAATTAATTCTGATCTTTTGTCTGCTAGATGTCCTAATATACCTGGGTCTTGATGTGTATAACCATTGTGATCTTGTTGGAAAGCTGTTGATGTTGCAATAACATTTAATGATGGGTAATCATTTCTTCAGTGAACTTTACGAGCTTTAACTACTCATTTCATATGTTGAGTCAACATAGAATCTACTACTCTTAAAAACGATTCATATGAAGCAAAGAATCCATGACGTCCAGTTAAAACATAACCTTCTAAAAATCCTTGAGCTTGGTGTTCAGATAATTGTGAATCAATTAATCTACCAGCAGGACTTAAAAATTCATCTAAGTCTGGTTCAATTCTTTCCATTCATTGTCTGTTTGTTACTTTAAAAATATCAAACATTCTGTTAGATTTAGTTTCATCTGGTCCAAATGCACGGAAGTTTGTAGGATTTCTTTTAATCATATCAGCAAATCATGAACCTGCTGTTGCCATATCCTGACCTTTGATTTCACCTGGTTTATCAAACTTAATTGCAAAATCTTCTCATTTACCAAAATTTAAAGTTTTTGGATTTACACCACCATTTGTAATCGGATGCATACCCATTCTTTTATTTCCTTTTGGAGCAATTTCTGCAAATTCTTCTTTAAATGAACCATCTTTATTAAATAGTTCATCAGGTCTATATGATAATAATCATTCTTTTAATTCTGCTAGTGTATTAGGATTTTCTTGAGTTACTGGAAGCGGTACTTGGTGTGATCTAAAACTTCCTTCATATGTAAGTCCATTAATTTTGTTTGGACATGTTCATCCTTTTGGTGTTCTTACTATTAAAGCAGGTCAAATTGGTTTTTTAGCTTCTTCTGCTGATTTTTTACGAGCTTCAGTTTGAATTGCTTTAATTTTTTCTACAGCTAAATCGAATTTTTCTGCCATTTGTTTGTGAATACCAATTTGGTCATTAACATCAGCTTCAACAATTATTGCTTCTCAACCAAACCCTGCTAACATTTTTGTTAATTCATCATTTGATTTACGAGCAAAAATTGTAGGATTAGAAATTTTACCACCATTAACGTGAACAATAGGTAAAACTGCACCATCGTTTACAGGGTTAATGAATGACGAAGCAAATCAACCACCTGCTAAAGGACCTGTTTCTGCTTCTCCATCACCTATTACTGTAGCTGCTATAATTTGTGGGTTATCTAAAATAGCTCCTGTTGCATGTGAAAGTGCATATCCTAATTCTCCTCCCTCATGTATTGAACCTGGTGTTTCAGGTGCAGCGTGAGATGCAGTTCCACCTGGGAACGAGAATCTTTTACACATTTTTGTTATTCCTTCAACATCTTTTGTTATTTCAGGGAATAACTCTGTATAACTTCCATCTAAGTATGAATTAGATATCATTAATTGTCCACCATGACCTGGACCAGAAATATAGAACATTTCTACATCGTATTTATTAATAACACGATTTAAATGTGCATAAATTAAGTTTTGTCCTGGTATTGTCCCTCAGTGACCAATTGGGTACTTTTTAACATGTTCTGCTTTTAATTCCTCATGTAAAAGTGGATTTTTGTGTAAGTACATTTGTGCAACTGATAAATAATTAGCTGCTCTTCATCACGCATGTACTTTGTCTAGGTATTTTTTGTCGTAAAATTGTGTTTTTTTCATTGACATACTCCTTAATTTTAAACTTTTAATAAGTTACATAACTAATTATTTTTCATTATCTGTAATAACTGAATATGTTTTTATATTATAATAAAAAATAATTTTATTAGTTATAAATCTTGTAAAAATTATTTTTTTTTGGTTTCAAAATAGTGAAAATTTCCATATTTTAAATTTTGTATTATTATATTGTTTTGGTTTATTGTAATAGAATAATTTATATTTTAATAATCATTGTTTTTTGTTAAAATATAGAAGCTATACTAATGGACAGGACCTAGGTGAAAGACTAGGCATAGGTTGGTTTTAGCGCTAAAACATTTTTTATAAAATATAATATATATAATCTTAAAATTGAAAGGATTTACATAATATGGCAAAATTAGATTTTGACCGTTCAAAAGAACACGTTAATGTTGGTACAATCGGACACGTTGACCATGGTAAAACTACATTAACAGCTGCTATAGCTACAGTTTTAGCTAAAAAAGGTTTATCTGAAGCTCGTGATTATGCTTCTATTGATAATGCTCCAGAAGAAAGAGCACGTGGTATTACAATTAATACATCACACATTGAATATCAAACTGAAAAACGTCACTATGCTCACGTTGACTGTCCTGGTCACGCTGACTACGTTAAAAACATGATTACAGGGGCAGCTCAAATGGATGGTGCTATCTTAGTTGTTGCTGCAACAGATGGACCAATGCCTCAAACACGTGAACACATTCTTTTATCTAGACAAGTTGGTGTTCCTCGTATCGTTGTTTTCTTAAACAAATGTGATATGTTAGAAGGTGAAGAAGAGATGATTGAACTTGTTGAATTAGAAGTTCGTTCACTTCTTTCAGAATACGGATTTGATGGAGATAATGCTCCAATTATTCGTGGATCTGCTAAATTAGCTCTTGATGGTGTTCCTCAATGAGAAGAAAAAGTTATGGAATTAATGGATGCAGTTGATACATACATTGAAACTCCAGAAAAAGACTTTGAAAAACCATTCTTAATGGCTGTTGAAGACGTTTTCACAATTACAGGACGTGGAACTGTTGCTACAGGACGTGTTGAACGTGGAACATTAAGATTAAATGATGAAGTTGAAATAGTTGGATTACATGCTACTAAAAAAACAGTTGTTACAGGAATTGAAATGTTCCGTAAAAACCTTAAAGAAGCTCTTGCGGGAGATAACGCTGGATTATTACTTCGTGGAGTAAACCGTGAAGATATTGAACGTGGACAAGTTTTAGCTAAACCAGGTTCAATTATCCCTCACACAGAATTCGAAGCTGCAATTTATGTTCTTAAAAAAGAAGAAGGTGGGCGTCACACACCATTCTTTAAAAACTATAAACCACAATTCTACTTTAGAACAACAGACGTTACAGGTGGAGTTGAATTTGAAGCCGGACGTGAAATGGTTATGCCTGGAGAAAATGTTAACTTAAAAGTTAAATTAATTGCTCCTATTGCTGTTGAAGTTGGAACCAAATTCTCTATCCGTGAAGGTGGACGTACAGTTGGTGCTGGTTCAGTAACAAAAATTGTTAAATAATAGTATTCAAACATATGGAAAAAGCTGACTTATGTCAGTTTTTTTGATATTTCTAGTTTATAATTAAATAACATTATTAATGTTATGAAGGAATTTATGAAAAGAAAAATCATAGATTTATTTGCTGGTGCAGGTGGTTTAACTTATGGTTTTTGAAAAGAGGGTTTCGACATAGTTGAAACTATTGAATTTTGTAAAACTGCAACTGAAACTTATAATTATAATTTTAAAACTAATATTATTCCGTTAGATATAACTAATCAAGAAACAAAAGATAATTTATATAATGACTGGACTAATAAAATTGATTTAATTAATTGGCGGTTTTCCTTGTCAAGGTTTTTCGATGACAGGAAAAAGATCACAAGAAGATGATAGAAATAAATTGTACTTGCACACAGTAGATATTATTAAAAATATCAAACCTGAAGTTTTTGACTGGAAAACGTTAAAGGAATTTTATCTTATAAAGAATATGATGGAATTAAAGTTACTGATAAAATAATAGAACTACTAAATAAAAGTGGATATTATTGTAAATTTATATTATTAGATTGTTCAAAATTTGGTATACCTCAAAAAAGAGAAAGAGTAATTTTTATTGGTACTAAAAAGAAAAATAAAGATAAAGTAGATAAGACAATCAAAATGTTAGATAATTATAATGAAAAGGTAATGAATGTATATGAAGCAATTTTTGATTTAAAAGATGCACCTGAAAATATTGATTTTAATCATATTTTTAAGAAACATAAAAATGATTTTATCGAAAAAATTAAAAACACTCTAGTAGGTAAAAGTCCAATGAAAAATTATTCTGATGCTTTTAGAAGAATTGATTATCATAAACCATCACCTACTGTAAAAGAAAATCATGGCGGTGTTCATATACACCCAGAACTACATAGGGTTTTAACACCAAGGGAATTAGCTAGATTACAAAGTTTCCCTGATGAATTTATATTTTTAGGTACTAAGAGTAATATTTTAAAACAAATCGGTAATGCTGTTCCACCTAAATTATCAGAAGTAATTGCTAAAATGATAAAGGAAATCTTTTTCTAGATGAATAAGAGTAATAATTATGAGTAAATTCCTTATTATTTCAAGAGAAACTATTAACTTATGTTCAAGGTATTTTTGATAAATCAAATTGAGAACTAGAATTAAAACTTAATGATTTTAATCTTTTAGTTAAACAAAGTATTATAGAATCGTCAACTGTTATTGGTTATTGTATAGAAGAATACTTAACTAAAAAAACTAAATGACTACACAATAAACAAAGAAATTAAAATTCAAAGGTTAATTGAAAGTAACAAATACAGTTATGATTGTTTGTATGAAAATGATAGTGATGTATTTTTAATAAATATAAAATTAGAAAAGAAAAACAACAATGCAATCGCTGCTATTTCTCAACTTATTTCAGACTATTAATATTGAATAAACAAAGACAAACAAGTCCATTTTATGGTTTTAAAAATCAACTATTCATTTAATAAGGATTTAGAAAATAGAAAAATTGTAATTAATGAATTAAAATCTTTTTACTTAGAGGAAATAAACTTTGCAAATGGACATTTGCAAGACCACAGAAATTCAAGTTCTAATTATAATGCTAATTCAGGTAGATTGATTATTTCTCCAAGTTTTTATAACAAAAATAAAAATAAAGATTCGGAAATTTCATATATTAAAACTTTTAAAGAATTAAAGCAATTAAATTAATTATCTATTAATTATTTCTCCTGTATCTAAATTATGTATAATGCTTGGTTTATTAGAACCTTTGCCAAAATCATATACATTTAAAATTTCTGGAAAAATATGGTGTGCTTGATCTAAATTAATTGGTGGGTAACCAGACTTATTTGCACTCGAAACATACATTGGTCCGTTTTTAATAAGAAATTCTAATAATAATCTTGAATTAGGCATTCTAAAACCTTGATTGTTAACTATTATGGTATGAGGTCCAGGTCATAGTTTTAATGCTAATGAATTTGCTTCTTCATTTCATTCAGAAAATTTTTGAACTTGCTCCATTGACCCAACTAAAATAATAATCTTTTTGTCTAATGGTCTATTTTTTAATTCATAAATAAGTTCTAAGGTCCTTGGGCCCACTGGTCCTCCAATACCTGTTACTGTATCAGTAGAACAAATAAATAATTCACTATATTTTGAATTCATAGAAATATTATACAAAAGTATATATTATATTAATAAAGGAATTTGTCATTCCTTTATTAATTGTTTATTTTTATTCTTTTTTTTCTATATTTATAATTTGCATATTATAATATGCACAGAGGTACAAAAGGAAAATATGAAAAAAGATAAAGGGATAGAAAAGTTTATTTATTTTTTACAAGATTTAACAAATTCTGATCAAAATGGAAATACAGGAGAAGAATTTGAAGAATTAATTAAAAGAAAATTAAGAAATAATGATTGTATTTCTTATTCATTTAATAATAAAGATGAAGTTTCTTTTATTAAAAATTTCTTAACTATAGATAATGATACAAACACAAAAAAATTTACTGAATTAAGATCTCGAGTATTATAAATAAAAATAATTTAGAAGTTATTTTGAACACTTTTAAAGGGTACTTTAAAAATGATATATATATATCAACCATTTGGATCACAAAATTTTCCATACTTTTTGATTTTAACAAATAATTATGTAATTCCCTTAGAAGTTAAATTTTCTAAAAGAAACAAGAATTCTGAACTACCTAAATGAAATAGTAATATTCCTAAATCAAATGCTATTTACTTATATGCTAATTACAAAAAACAAAAACCTATAATTTTTTTAGGGATGACTTTTTAGGACATGAAACAAGAATTTTATTAAATAATTATTTTATGAGTTTAATCAAAATAAAAAAACAAAAAATTTGTTAGAAAGAATAAAAAAGGATGAAAATTCTTATAATCCTTTCGTTTTATTTCCTAAAATTAGAACAGACTTTTTGTATAAAGATGATTTCATTTTTAATAACCAAGAAAAATTAAATATTTTTGAATTTTCACAAATTATGAATTGAAAGGAAAATGTTTTTTCTTTACTAGAAGGATTATTAGAATATGAAGAATAACAAATTAGACCAGTTTTATACTAATCCCAAGGTATCAGATTATTTGATTAAAAAATTAAATAATATGTTTGACCTAAAGCGATATAAAATTTTTGAACCTGCTGCAGGAACAGGAAACTTTATAGATTCATTATATAAATTAGGCATAGATATTAATAGTAATATTTTTTCATATGATATTGAACCAAAAAATAATTCAATGATTAAAAAAGCAAATTTCTTAGACTTAAACATAGATGACTTCATAATTAACAAAAAGAATAACTTAGTAATCACTAATCCTTCTTTTGGGAAAAAAACTAACTTAGCTATTGATTTTTTAAATAAGTCACTAATTTTTTTCAGATATTGTATGTATGATTTTACCAAATACTTTTAATAGATATTCAGTACAAAGTAAAATTAACCCTAATTCTAAATTAATTTAGACAGAGAATTGACCAAAAAATTCTTTTATTGTAAATGATAGAGAATATTCAGTAAATTGTGTTTTTAAATATGGACCAATAAAAGTTTAAAACATGGTATTCAGATAAAAGATTAAAAAATAATAAAACTAACAAAATAAATGGTCTAGAACTTTTTATTCACAACAACACAAAAGCAACATAAAAATATTTTAATAAAGATATTTATAATTGAAATTTTGCTATAGTTAGACAGGGTTTTTATGATTATTCAGTAAAAATAACAGATCCCAAAAAATTAATTAAGAACAGACAATATCTTTTCATAAAAGCAGATAATGAATATTTATTAAATTTAATTAATAAAATTAATTTTACAAAATTAGCAGAAAAAAATACTACCATTAAAGTTTTTTCTAATACAAATTTAATTAGTGAACTTTATAAATTACACATAGAAAAAATAATTGAATTTTAATTATCAAAAACATAAACAAATTATAAGGAGTCATAAATTGTGAAAATTTCCTAAATTTTTATCTCTTTATATTTGTTTATTTTTATTTTTACTATAATTAAGATATGCCAGAATATCCAGAAGTCACAGTTGTACAGAAATCATTAAATAAATATATACAAAATCAAAAAATACAAAAAGTTGAAATAAAAATAAGTAAATTAATTAAGAATATAGAACAATATGATTTTATTAAATATCTTGAAAATAAAATAATTTTGAATGTAGAAAACTTTGGTAAATTCCTTGTATTTAATTTAGATGATGGAACTAGATTAATTTCTCATTTAAGAATGTCCGGAAAATATTTCATTAGAGAAATGAATGATCCAAATTTACATTCTTATAAGCATGACTGCATTTATTTTTGATTAAATAATTGCGTTTTGGTTTATAATGACTCAAGAATGTTTGGTTCTTTTGAAATTGTTAACAATTATGATAAGAGAACTCTATATGAAATTAAAAATCTTGCTCAATTACCAGATAAAGTAGATCCAATAGAACTGTATAAAAAATTAAAATCAAGGAATATAAGTATTAAAAAAATACTTTTAGATCAATCATTAATTTTAGGGGTTGGAAACATTTATGCAGATGAAACTTTGCATAAAACAGGTATTTATCCTATGACACCTGCAAATCAAATATCTTTAGAAGAACTAACTAACATACTTAAAAACGCATCAGAAATTATGGAAAAAAGTATTTTACGAGGTGGGTCTAGTGTTCATACTTACAGTTCAGTCAACGGTATAAGCGGAAAGTTCCAAAATGATTTATTAGTATATTCAAGAGATAAAAAAGAATGTAAAACTTGTTTAAAAGATAAAATAGTTAAAGTTAAACTAGATTTTAAAGAAAACGGAAGGGGGACAAGTTATTGTCCGACTTGTCAACCACGAAAGGAATATAATGTCTAAAAAATTAACAATTGTTGTAGATATGCTAAATGGTTTTGCTAAAGAAGGTCCGCTCAGCAGTAATAGAATAAAATCTATCATACCTAATATAATTAAGGTATTAGATAAATCACAACAAATTTTATTTGTGTGTGATGCACACTCTGAAGATGATATAGAAATGGAACAATATCCTATTCATTGCTTAAAAAATACAAAGGAAGCTGAAATTATTAGTGAACTTAAACCTTATTCTAAATCAGAAAATTCAAAAATTATCTATAAAAACACAACCAATGCTTTCTATGAAATAAATCCAAAAATTTGAGATTATTATGATGAATTTGAACTGGTTGGTTGTTGCACTGATATTTGTGTGTTACAACTTTCTTTATCTTTAAAAACTTGATTAAATAAAATAAATTCTAATAAAATAGTTTCAGTTATAGAAAATGCAGTTCAAACTTTTGATAGTCCTAATCATAATGGTGATTTAATGCATAAGTACAGTTTAGAAATAATGAGTCAAGCAGGGATTATAATTAAATAATGTCTAAAACAATAGACTTACATGGACTAACATCTGAAGAAGCAACTATTTTGCTACAAAAAATAGTTATTGATTTAGAAGACAAAAAAATAAATGAAGTTTCTGTTATAACTGGTTTAGGATCTGGGGTTATAAAAAACACAGTAGAACGTTTTATTAATCATTATAATTCAGTTAATAATCAAAAGATACAATATACAATTGAAAACAATGGTGGCAAGTATTTTTTATATACTATAAACAATTCATATGGATCATACTATCCAATGCAGATTAATAATTCAAGTGTAGATCAAAATGATATTAATGATGAATTTGAATTATTTTTAGATGATATTGACTTTTAAGAAGGATTTATATGATTTTTTTAAAAAACTTATTTTCTAAAAAAGATAAAACTAATTCAATCACTATACCTTTTAAGGGTTTTTTTATTGATATTAATGATTATTTTGATAATAAATTTCACGATAATGAACTAGGTAGTGGTTTTGGTATCAGATTAAATCAAACAAGTGGTATTTTTGACTTTATTTCTCCTTTTGATGGAAAAATAAATTTAATTTTCCCCAACAAAAACGCTTTTGTCCTTGAAACTAAAAATAACTTGTCTTTATATATACAATTTGGAAATATTACAGAAAAACATATAAATAAACTTTTTGTAAATGAAAACCAAGATATAAAAAAAGGAACCAAACTATTGTCTTTGGAACTAGATAAAGTTAAAGATGATAAACTCACCTCTGATATATTATTTTTGGTTCTTCTGGAAAATAATAATATGAAAATGGATCTCACACAAAATTGAATGACAAATGATTTAATTGCAGAAAATACTCAAATAAGTAATATAGTAGAAATTAAAACCTAAACTTTTTTAATAGTTTAGGTTTTAATTTGCGTATTCAATAAATTAAATAGTTGAACTATTTCAGACACTGATAATTCTTGAATTCTTACATTTTCGTTTTTATTAAGTAATTTATATGAATTTAATATTTTTTCCTTATTATATTTGCTTAATAAAGAAAAAGTTAATTTTTTTCTTCTATTAGAAAAACATAATTTAAAAAACTCTTTAATTTCATTAAATTCATTTAGAGAAATTTCATCCTTAAAATCTAAAGAAATAATAGCTGAATCTACTTTTGGGGCAGGTAAAAAACAGTTAGATGGAACTATGAATTCTATTTTGGGACTACTTATATATTGAGATGTTACTGATAACTTTGAATAGTCATAGGTATTAGGTTTAGCACATATTCTTTGACCCACTTCTTTTTGTACCATTAATATTGCTTTACTAAACTTATCTTTATTTTCAAATATTTTAAAAAGAATATCAGTGGTAATGTAATACGGTATGTTAGCTACAACAATACTTTTTGGTAAATTACTTAAATCTGAATCTAAAAAATCTTTATTTATCAAATTAAAATTTTGTTCTTTAATTTCTTTGTTTAATATTTCTACCATATCAGAATCAATCTCATAAGCAATTAGTTTATCTGTTTTTTTTAATAATTCTTTAGTTAGAGCACCCCTACCTGGTCCTATCTCTAAAATAGATTCATATCTATCTGGAATTAAATTTAAAATTTTTTTAATGATATTGCTATCTACTAAAAAATTTTGTCCATATTTTTTTTTAGCATAAATATCTTTTTTCATTATAAATTAAATAAAATCCTTAAATTTTTATTGACTCTGTCAACAAATTTATCCATTCCAACATTTTTTAATCCTGCTAGATAATAAGAAACATAGACAACTGTGTTGGGCTCATTTATTTCATCTATATAAGGATGTGGTCTTAAATAAGGAGAATCAGTTTCTGTTAAAATTCTTTCTAGAGGTATTAATTTGATTACGTCTCTTGTATTTTGACTTGAACCAAATGTAATTACACCACTAAATGAAAAATAAAGATTTTTAAATTCTAAAAACTTTTGTGCTCATTCTGTGTTTCCTGCAAATGTATGTAACATACATTTTAAGTTTGGATATTCTTTTAATATAGAATATACATCTTGGTAAGCTTGAAACGAATCAACTTTGTCACGAATATGTATCACAGCAGGTAAATTATATTTATCAGCTAATTTTATTTGATTTTTAAAACTATCAATTTGTCTATTTTTGTCAAGTCCATCTTCATAATAATAATCTAATCCAATTTCTCCAATACCAGAAATATATTCTCTATTTTCTAAAAGTAATTTTTCTACCTCTTGATAATCATTTGCGTTCTTTCCTGCTTCTGGATGGGTACCAATACATGCTTTAAAAACTGAGTATTTCTTTGCTAATTCAATAACTTCAATATTTTCTTTAGGATGTCCTCCGTTGTTTATAAAAAACTCTACTCTATTAGTTGAACTTGCACTAACTATTTCCTTGATAACTTCAGGATTCTTATAATAAGTTAGATTGATATGACAATGTGCATCTACAAATTTATTTTTCTTTTTTGACATACTATTTACCTAAACAAAAATTACTAAACATAATGTCTAATAAATCTTCTCTATTTACATTTCCTTTTATATTTTGTAAAGAATCTCAGGAATTATACAAATCAATAATTACAACATCAAAAGTTTGGCTTTCTGATAAAGATTTTTTTGCTTCTTGTAATGAAACTAATGCAGATTTGATGTGAGATAATTGTTGAGTGTTAGAAAAAATTCTTTCATCTAAGATATCTATATTTTGAAACTTCTCAATAAGTGCTTCTTCTAAATTTTTAATATCATTTTTTAAAGCTGATATAGTTATACAATTATTGCAATTGATATTATCAATTAAATCTGATTTATTCTGTACTTTTATATAAATTTTTTCATTTAACTGTGATTGTTTATAAATTAATTCATCAAATTCGTCTTCCCTTTGAGTTGGGTCAATAATATGTAAAACTAAATCTGATTTCTCAATTTGTTCAATTGATTTTTCAATTCCTATCTGTTCTATTTTTTCATCAGTTTTTCTTAAACCTGCTGTGTCTACTAATTTAAATAAAATTCCATTAATTTGATATGATGCTTCAACTAAATCCCTTGTTGTTCCTGCTATATCTGTTACTATGGCTTTATCTTCACTTAATAAAGCATTTAATATGCTACTTTTACCAACATTTGGTTTACCTAAAATAGCAACATTTACCCCTTCAAATAAGTATCTTGAATCTTGAGAAACTTTAACTATATTTTCTAATTCATTTATTAAATTATCAATACTATTTATCATAGAAGTATTATTCATTTTTTGTACATCATCATATTCAGGATAATCTATATTAACTTCACAAATACCTATTAACATAGCAATCTTATTTAAAAATGTATCTATTAAGTTTGATGTTTTTCCTTTAAACTTATTAACATTACCTTTTGCTTGTAAAATAGTTTTAGAAAAAATTAAATCATGAATGGCCTGAGCTTTTACTAAATCCATTTTTCCATTTAAATATGCTCTTCTAGTAAATTCACCTTTTTCTGCTAGTCTTGCTCCATTACTTAACAATAATTCTAAAATATAATTTGTTGTTATTATTCCACCATGACAGTTAATTTCAATAAGTGGTTCTCCGACATAATTATTATAAATAATTGTCTCATTGCTTTTTTTACCTAAAAATCACATTATTAAAACTTCATCAACCAATGAATCTTGATCATATATATGACCATAAGTGATCTCATGATCACTACCTATTTTACCCTTGTATATTTTTTTTATTATATTCAGAGCTTCTGGCCCAGAAAGCCTAACTATTGAAATTGGTTGGTTCATTCTAGAACCACTACTTATTGCTGCTATTGTGTCAAACATTATTTTTATATTATATTAAAATTATATAAAAGATTAAATTATGTAGTCATTAATAATTCAATATATGAAAATTTCATATATATAGTTTATTATTAGTCCTTTATTAGTTCTTTTATTGTCCGCTTAACAAATACTTTTATATTAGTGTTATAAATATGTTAAGGAGGGATATATAAAAAATTAAAAGGAATAATATGAATAGAGAAAAAGAAACACATATAGCACCATTCATTTTTGTTACACAAGAAACAAATGAAAATTTAATAAAAAATAAAGATAATTATAATTTTCAATTATCACTGATGAAAAAACTTTTTGATTCTTATGATAATTATAAAGACGAAATGATTAAGAAACTTCTAAGTTTAAAGTTTAAGAATGAATATTTATTGAAAGATACAACTAAAGAAATACAGCAAGTTGAAAAATGCTTAGAAGATAAAAATAATGTTATTCACACAATTTTAAACTATCTAACACCAAGAAATGCTTGAATAATAGAAAAATGTTATTTAGATAAAGTAACAAAACATAACACAACTTGATATTCTGATCATTTTTCTAAAACTACTTTTTACAAATACAAAAAGGAAGCAGTATCACAATTTGTTAATTACTTCTACAACACAATCATATCAACATAATAATTTCATTAAATCAGTAATTAACTTTGATTACTTATATGAACAAGAATTTCTAGATACAGATTTTAAATTAAATTTCGGATTAGATTTAATACCTATTTTTAACGAAGAGCAATCACTGATATCAATTGACTTCCAAAAAAAAGAAAATATAAAAAAATTTTTTTGCGATTTATATCTTGATTCAGATTATGTAAACACATTTAACTTTGATTCTGAAAAAACAAATGTTTTAGTTCCTTTGAATAAAAAAGAAAAGGTAATCATTCTTGTTTTTAGGGACTTAAGTAATAAAGTTTTAAGAAGGATAAGGATCAAAGAATTTATTGTTAATCAAGAAATTAATAATTTTAATTCTGTCAGTGAATTAAACTTAATCCAAATACCATATAAAAATACAATAAAATTTATTGGTAATGAAATTCTTAAAAAATTTAAATTTTGGAATGTTTATACAAATTTATTGCCAATAAATAAAGAAATTCAAAACAATAAAATATCTGAAATTACTATATTTATAGAAGATGAAAAGAAATCTACTAAATATAAAATTCCTTCATTACTAGATTTCAAAATAAAAAATATTGATACGAGTTTTTCTAACTTAGACAATAATAAGACAGATAAAATATCTTTAATTTATAATAATAATCAATTAAAAGATAATGAATTAAAGTATGAAGTTTTATTTAATAACAACAAAGAACTGAATTTATTAGTTTCTTCAGCAGATGGTAGGCTAAAATTGAAAAATGATGTTGTAGGTAATATTAAACAAGAATTTAAAATAGAAACGAATTATGGTAATTTTAAAATAAATAAATACTTTAATATAAAAAAAGACTTCATTAAAAAAGAAACTAAATCAGTAATCATAGAAGATATTACTGAAGATAATTTACACTTGGATTCAAATGAGCTGAAATATCTAGCAAAATTAGATATATTAAAGAATATAGAGCAATATAAAATAAATCATTGATATAAGAAAAGAAATGAAGAGGATATATAAATTAAGCTTATCACTAATAATATGTTTTGTTTGTATAGGTATAGGTTATACTTTTTTTACATTATTTAAAACCAATAAAAATAGAGATTATTTAAATAATGATATAAAAAGAAATACAAATAATGAAATTACGGTTAATTTTCCTAAATTAGATGGTGAATACTTTAAAAAATTTGTAAAGACAAATTTAGAAAACGAAAATTATATAGATGCTGAAATAATACAAGAAATTATTAAAGATATAATAAAAAGGTTTCCTACAAATGCTGGTTTTTTAGAGTTTGATTACGATCAGATATCAAATAAAGAAATATTGCTTTTCATAAAGTACAAAAATAATGATTATGAATTATCTAAAAAATATAGAATAAAAACTTAGTTTTGGTATACTTAATTTATGAATGAAAAAATTAGTGAAATAATACTTGATAATTTTAAAAAAGTTTCTAAAAAAAAAGTTAACATCAATGATAATATTCGTTCGTTAGGTGTTGATTCACTTGATTTAGCAGAATTAGTTATAGAAGCTGAAGAAAAATTTAATATTAGTATTTCAGATGCTGAAATCTTAAAACTTGAATTTGTAAAAGACGTAATCGAGTTAATTCAAAACAAAATTCAATAAAATGAATTTTCAACGTAATAAATTATTTAATGTGAACTGAATTATTATGTTAAAAAAGTACAAAAATTCTAAATATTTTTTGTACTTTTTTGAACTTTTATAATATTAAATAAGATACATATAAATATAATACAGAATGACATATGATTAAGTTTTTAAAATTTTTACCAGTTAAACATATATAATAATTATTATTTGTATAAAATTAAAAATGTTATATCAAATTATAAATTTGAATATATATGTAAATATAAAATTAATATTAAGAAAGTAAAACAAAATTAAAGTATAAATAAAAGAAAATATTTTTTATTTTATAAACTTCAAATCAAACAAAGTTATGTTATTTATTAAAAAGAGGTAGTTATGGAAAACTTAAAAACAATTAAAAACTATCTATGGTAGATTTTTTACTATAACTAATCCTTTTAAGAATAATTATTTCTTCAAATGATATAAAAGTATTGAAAAATATTATGATAAACCTGTTTCTGAAATGACTTTTTTAGAACCTTTTGCCGGAGAAAACAACATAATTGACTTAATTCAAGAATTAAATTTAAGTCAGCCGTTAAATTGGGATTGCTTTGATATAAACCAACCAAAAGAAAATAAAGTGCCTGAATTTGATATTAAAATACAAGACACTATCAAAGAATTTCCAAAAGTTTATAAAGTAGCTATAACAAACCCTCCATATTTAGCTAAAAATAAAGCAAAAAAATAAATATTGAAAATTTTGATAACAATTATTCTGATTTATATTTAAATGCATTAGACAAAATGTTAAATAATTGTGATTTTGTTGCTTGCATTATACCTGAATCATTTATTACTTCTGGTCAATACCATGAAAGATTATATTGTGTTATTTCTTTAGAAATGAAGATGTTTTCTGATACAGAAACACCGGTTTGCTTAGCTTTATTTAACAAAGAAAAAACAAATGACTTTTTTATTGTCAGAAACGGAATTGACATTGGTTATTATTCTGAATTAAAAAAATATTTCTCTGAGTATAAAACAAATATTGATTGACAATTTAATGATCCAGATGGTTTAATAGGATTATATGCTGTTGATAACACAAAAAGAAGCAAGTATAAAATTTCTTCCTGGAAATCAAATAGATAAAAACTCTATAAGTCATTCTTCTAGGTCTATTACAAGAATATCATTTACAGGCTTTAAATTAAGTGATAATGAATTATTGGAATTCATAAAATTAAGCAATGATTTATTAAATGATTATAGAAAAAAACTTATGATGTTTTTCTCACTGCATTTAAAGGTTTAAGAAGTGATTTAAAATATAGGAGAAGATTAAACTATAAGATAGCTAAAAACATTTTAAATCTAGCTTATAAAATTTTTAAAGAAGGAAAATAATGGATATATATCAAGAAAAAGAAAACGAAATAAGACTTAAAAATAAAAAAGATATTTTGCTAAACTTAAGTTAATATGAAGAAAAAATTAAAAAATATGCTAAAAGATTTAATTATGATTTTCATTATTTAGTTCAAGTAATTAATGAAAATGAGTTCTTATTAAACTCTATAATTAAAGAACCTTTTAAACAAAATTTCCATGAATTAGTTGTAAAAGATTATGTATTAGAACATATTCCAGAATTTATTAACTTTATAAAATTACAAACAGACTCTAATGAATCTTTATATTAATCATCAGGTAACATAATTAAGAAAAAATATCTTACAACTAATAACCATACAAAATCTATTGATTTTTATTGAGAAATGAATATAAAAGGTAAAAATATTAAATTTTATGCTTGTCATAAGTACACAAAAGAATCAGGTGGAGCGCAAGATAATCAATTTAAGGATTTACAAAATTTTTTAGAACATGCTAAGCAATATACTAAAAAATATAGTATTTTTGTAGGAATATGTGATGGTGATTACTATCACAAAAATAATCAAAAAAAAATTAATTGCTCTTAAAATCGGTGTCATAAATACAAATTGTATAGTAACAAGTTTAAAATCACTAAAGAATGATGTTTTAGAATTTGTACAAGATAATTACACTGAATAAAAATATGATTTTTTGCAATCATATTTTTATTCATTAAACTGTTTATATTTCATAATAAAAATTATAACTATGAACTTGTTTTTGGAGATATTAAATAAATTCCTAATCTGCTTATTCCAGTTCCGTGGATTTGTACATCCCCTGGTTTAGGTTCAACTATTTTTAAATTTTGTTCAAATAGTGTTTCAGTAATTTCAAACTCATTCTTTATGGATAAATTAGCTATTGGTCTATTCCCTCATGAGTAAATAATTAAAAGATATGTTCCATCATCATTTTTACGCACAGTAAGTTCTGATTCATAGAGTTTTTTAGTTTCATCATTTCAAATTCATAAAATATCATTTGGATTGGTGACATATTTAACATCCATTTCTCTCATTGATTTATATTTTTTTCTAAGATTAATTAATTTAGATATTTTATGATATGATGAATTTTCATCATTTATAATGTCTTCAATTGTTCCTTGACCAGAAGAGGCTTTTGTAGATATTACATTGCTATTATCTCTTGTATCAGCAAAAAACACTCTACGACGCAAATCTTTTCAATTATATGCTTCACGAACATTTGTGTCAGGAGATTTCATTGCTCCTTGCATTAATAACTCATTACCATTATATAAAATAGGTACACCACCTCTTGATAATAATGAAAACATTGCATATTCATATGCTGAAACTTCTAAATCTGATAATTTATGTGGTGATACAGTGATTGGTATATTAAACTCTTTTTTAAAATTATTTATTCATCTTTCTACATCATGATTATCTAAAAAAGGCATCCATTCATGTTTAAAACCATCTCTTGTTAAACTATTAATAACATTAATTTCATCATTTCAGTTTAAAGAAACATTCGTAATACCTTTTCATTTTGTACCATCAATAACTGAACTAATTCCGTTATTTTCTCCTCAATAATCTTTTATTATAGGTTCAGCTGGGTCTCTTCATCATTCTCCAAACAACAATGTTCTTAAGTCTGTACGGTTAATATTATTTTCATTTGCTTTTTTATATGTATTTTCTACTACGTTTCTTCATCTGTTAAATAAATTTCTTGTTTTTTCTGGGTCATTTGTGTTAAATTTCTTAGAATTTTCAGATTTAAAATAATGTTCAAAAGCATCATATCTAAAACCATCTACACCTTTTGCTGCTCAAAATTGATGTATATAATCTAACTCTTGTAAAACTTTTGGATTGTTTAAGTTCAAATCAGGCATACCTCTTCAAAATTCTGCTACTCATTTTAATGTAGTTGGTATTGGATTATTTTTTGTGTTAATAAAGTCATATACATTTCTAAAATATTGTCTGATATTATCTTGTCCTTCTTTATTTCTTTTTTGACCATCATTTTCATAAAAATAATAATAATCTTGAAATTCTTTATTTCCTGCAAGCGCTTGTTGAAATCAAGGATGTTCATATGAAGTATGATTTAATACCATATCAATAACAACTTTTATTCCTTTTGAATGTGCTTCTTTTATAAATTCCTCGAATGCCTGTAAACCACCTAATTCAGGAGCTACATCTGTATAATCTATAACATCATAACCATGATAACTGGAAGCAGGATGAATAGGTGATAAATATAATGTGTCAATACCCAAATTAACAAAGTAATCCAGTTTATCTTTAAGGCCTATAAAATCACCAATTCCATCATTATTACCATCAGCAAAAGAATAAACAGTTAATTGATACATAACATTAGAATTATTTATATTTTTAAATGGAGCAATATATTCAAGATTTTGGACTTCATCTTCATAAGATAAATTAATTAAATTTTTTTCCTTAATTATTTTTCCAAAGTAAGGATCGCCTCAGTTTTTCAATTTTTTTAATTTGACTAGTTGATTGTTTCAAGGTAATTTTCTTTCTTCATCAAATGAATAGTTTTGAACTCTATTTAAGTTAGTATCAATACTCAGTTCATCTCATATTGGGTTTTCCTTTTCTACAAAATCAAGTTTAGGGTCAATAACCTCAGTAAAATCATGAACGATCATTTTCGTTGTTTTTTGATTAGGTAATGTAATTTTTTTGTCGTTAAATTTAATATATTTAAATTCATATTCTTTAGATTCAATATTTTTGCTATAAGCAAAATATTGATTTTCAAAAATGCTTTCTTTTATTTTAATTGGTAATTCAAAATCATCAAGCACAATTATGTATTCTTGGTTTAAGTCTAATGAGTTTTTTGTTTTTAAATAAAAAACACTTTGATCTTTCTTTGTCGATGAATTCGATTCAATACTTTCTAAAATTTCTAATGAATCAGATTTAGGTATTTCTGTTTTTTTAGGTTCATTCTTTATACAAGATCAAGCAAAAAAAGGTATAGTTAAAGTTGAAAAAAGACCTAATCTTTTGATAAAATAATTAATTTTCTTGTTCATTTGGTTCCTGTTCAGTATTTATTCTGTTGTATGAATCTATTCTTGACATAAGGTCTTGGTATGAAATTTCTGACCTTGTATTATCTTTTTTAGGTATTTTACCAGTTTGAGCACTTAAAGTATTTAACTCTTTTTTAATAATTGCCAAATTTAAATAAGAATTATAATATTCAATAAAGAAATTTGCTAATTCTTCTATATTTTTGTTTTCTTTGTCTTTTATTAAACTATCAATAAATCCTTTAACTCTATTTAAAACTTCTTGTTTTTTATTTTCTATTGTATCATTGTGTGTTAAGGAATTCGAAAGTGTATCAATGAAAGAATTAACAAAATTTATGTCATCACCTTTATTGGTTAATTGGTTTTCTGGTAAACCAAAGACAAAATAATCTTCTAGTTTTCTTAAATGTAAGCCTGAACCATTTTCTTTATACGGATGATAACCATTATTGAATGAAGATTCGTTTAAGTGGTCTATTCCTATAACATATTCCTTGTTATCACTTGTTTTAAATGTTGAAAAAGTGTCATAACGAAATATCTTTCCTAAAACATTCCTTAAACCTGTAATATTGGATAACTTAGTTATAATATCATTATAAGCAGTTTGATCATATGTATTTAATTCTGATAATAAATTCATATATAAATCATTTGATGTTTTTACATTTGATGAATCAAGAATTGAATCATTGTTTTTTACTTCTCAAGGAATAAAATTATTTTTATTTTTTGGGTCGTTTTCAGTTGAATTTAAATTAATGCTCTCTTTAATATTATTAAATTTAGTCTTTGAATTTTCAACATATTCTTTTAATTGACTAATATCTATTTCTTCTTTTGTAAATCCTAATTCTGTTCAAATATTTTCATAATTGTAATTGATTGTTTGTTTTGAAGATATTCATTCATCATGTTTAGTTTTTAATATATTGAAAGCAACAGTAATTTTTTCTATATGAACTTCATTTTCTTCTTTTGTATTATTTTCTATAGATGTTTTTGCTTCATTGATCTTTGATTCTAAAACTAGAAATTCAGTTTCATAATTACCTTTATTACTTGATTTATCATCTCTTGAAAGATTAACTAAAGATTCTGCTTCTGAAATTTTAGTTTCTAATGTCTTTTTAGAATCTAGTAGTTCTTTTTCATCTTTAACTTTATTAAATAAGGTGTTTAACTCATTTAATGAATCTACTTCTTGTTCTTCGCTAGAATTAGAATTATCAAGAATACTTTTAGCTTTATCTTTACCTTCATTTAATTTAGTTTTTAAGTCTGTATGTATTTGAGAACTTAGATGTGTATTGATAAATTCTGTAATTTCATTAATTTTGTTTCTTAGATTTATTTTTGAATTTCTTACATTTGAATCTATGTCGCTCTTTGTTTCTTTATATTCATTAAATTTATTTATTAGTTCATTTTGTTTATTTGATATTTTTTCTAAATTATCAAGACTATCTAAATTTTCTTCTAAGTTATTTAAAAATGTCATAAATTGATTGTTTATTGTTTGATATTTTTCTTGATTATTTGATTTTACTACTTCTTTATGCTCATTAATTAAAGATATTAAATCACTTAATTTATTATTGATTTCATCAATTTTATTTTTATTTATTTTTGAATTATTTAACATTGATGATAATTCATTAAATAAATTGCTTAACTCTTCGATTGAAATATTGTCTATATTATCTTTAATATTATTTCATTCATTTGTTTTTTCTGATAAAGCATTTTTAATAGACAAATATTTAGAATCTAGCAATTCATTTACAAAAGAATTCATTTCATTAACCTTATCTTCTATCAATTTTAAAATAGATGATTTGTTTTTCTCTAAATCAGAATCATTAATTGGTTTATCATATTCTGCTTTTGCTTTTGAATATAGTTCTAGTAAACCTTCAAAATATGTTGAGTTTAGTTTTGAAGATAAATTTCAAGAATTCATAAGGGATTTAAATTCATTATATTTCTTGATAAAATCTTTAATTATTTGATTGTCAATTAAATGTGGTTTTGTGTTTATAAAACTTACAATAACATCAAAATTTTCTTTATTTAATTTATATTTTTCTAAATAAGAAGTATATAAATTAATAGAACCAAAAAGATTCAATAAAGTAGATTTAAAATTAGTTAATTTATCATTAAATACTAGATGTTCTGTTTTTGAATCATTTAACATTTCTTTCAAAATAATAATAGTGTTTTTGCTTTCTTTAATAATGTTAAATATTTGGTTTGAAGAAGAGATTAAATTGTTTTCTGTTTTTAAAATTGCTTCATTTTCTCTTAATTTGTGCTCTAAATCATCTATTTGTTTAACAAATATTTCCTTTTGTTCATTACTTATTGTTTGATTATTTTTAGTACTATCAGTATTGCTTTTTTCTTTGCAAGATACAATGATAAGAGGTGTTGAAATACCCGTTGCTATAGTTAATAATAATTTTATTTTCTTCATATTTAAATTATATATGTTTTGATTTTTAGTTATTTTTCTTAACTATATATAGGATTTATTTTGATATATCAAGTTATAGAAAAATTTCCACATCGGGAAATTTTAATAAGATATTTTTTTCATTTCTTTTTTGGTTTTTAATAAATCTATTAAAGTAAAATAAAACTGAATTCCGAATAATGTGAAAGAAATAGTTTGTCAAATTAAAGCACCAATTAATGCTCCTTGAACACCTAAATGAGCTAAGTTTAAAATTCAATATAAAATTCAAAACAAATTATTTACTTCATATAAAACATACATTCAAATTGAAATACCTTTTCATATTTTTTTTCTTAGTGAATATATTAATTGAGGTAAAAAAGCTAATGTTGTAAATGATGGGAATATTAGTGACATTGTAGTTTGAACATCGGATTGTCATCTGTATGATATTGTAAATTTTAAGACAAAGAAAATTATTCCAATAAAATACACAAAAAGAATTCCTATCAATCCAGCTAGTTTCTGATTTTTATTAAATTCCCTTTTGTAGTGATATAAAAAATATAAAGTAATGGAATTAATTGTTAAACACACTGAGTTGGCAACAAAAGTGCTTAATAAATAATCTGAACCTAAAGAAGATCATATAACTCACAATAAAATACCTAAATGAAAAATTCAAAATGAAATGAAATTTATTTTTCCTGTTATCTTACTTTTTAAAAGTGATATTAGTTGTGGTATACCTAAAGAAGCTACCAAACATGCTACTATTCAACTTACTATAACAATAAAGTGTTCCATAATGGAAATTATACCAAAAATTAAATAAAATAATCATTATTAAAAAGCTAGATTAACTAGTTTTTTAATAATGATTTTAATTCTGTTATATCTTGATTCCCTGAAATAGCTTGATATGTATCTTTAGTTTTGTCAAAACCAAAATAATGATTTAAAACTTTGTAAGCAAATTCTTTTGCTACATTAGCTGATTTTGCTGTAATTAATTTATTTGATAATTCAACAGAGTTAGATGTATAATTTTCTCCTATTCTATATTGAGAACTTCATACACTTGGATAACTTGTAAATTTTTCATCATTTATTACATTAAATTCTCTTAAAGTATTTGGAGCATCACAAATTGCTAAAATATCTTTATTTAAGCTGAAAAATTTACTAATTAAATCTTTTGAAATTTGATTATTTCTTAATGTATTTGCTGCTTTACCACCAGGAATAAACATTAAATCATATTCATTTATATCAATATTATTTTCAATTGTATTAATTAGTGAATACCCAAATTGTCCTTGAATTTGTTTTAAATTAGGATGATAAAAAGTAATTTTATTAAAACAATTAGATTTTTTTCATATAGATAATGGGGTGACTAATTCAATATCATTATAATTATCTTCAAGTACAACTAATAAATTCATTATTTTCTTCTCCTTATTAAACCTTTATAAACTAAATAAATAATTAATACTGTTGGTAATAAAACAACAAGAATAAAGATAACTATATATATCTTTAATCACATTCTATTTTCGTTTTTCTTTAATAATTGAACAGTTTCGATAAATTTAATAGTGTTCTCGTTTTCGCCTAAATGATGGTATAAATCTTGTAATCTTTTTTTATCAAACAACACAAAAGCAATAACTGATGCAAATGAAACTAATAAAACAACAGAATTAATAATTACAAAATTCTTTGTGTTCCCAAATGCTTCATCTAATTTCTGTATAAAATCAATAGAAAGATAAAAGACTGTTGGATTTTGTTCACCTTCTTTAACTGGTAATTTGCCTAATTCAATACTTTTTATTTGTCAATAAAGTAGTGAAATAATTAATATGAATAATAATAAATAAGTAGAAAATATTGCAAACAATCATTTAAGCCTAACTATTTTTAAATTTAAATTTTTATAAGTATCCATAAAGATTGAGTTTGCAATATTTTTTTGACTTGGATCTTTTAAATATCTTTTTTCAGATTTTTTTCAACCTGAAATTATTATTGCATATTTAATTGACAATCCTATCGATATTAAAAACGGAATACCTAATAGAATATAAATAAAAATTCCGTTATTAACATTAATTCTTGTATTAAATCAATAGTTCAAAAAAACACAAAGCAAGGTAGTTAATAATATAATAGTTCAAAATCATGCATTGACTCTATTTATAATTTTCTCTTTTTTGATGATTTTTAGAAAGTCATCATTTATTTTTACTTCAACTTGAATATCCTGTTTTTGTTCATTTGTTTGAATATTATTTGGTTTGTTTGTTTTACTTCAAAACATATAACTACCTCTTAATTATCGTTAAACTGATAAATTTTTATTTGACCAGTTAAAACATTAATTAATTTTTCTACAGATAAAACTTCTTCTAAACCTTGTGTTTGTTCTTTGATTGTTTCATATATTGTTTTTAATAAATCTTTATTTGAGTCTTCTTTTAGTTCTTTAAAAATATTTTGAGCTAATTCAAGTTGTGGTTTAGTGTCATCATTAACTACATATTCTTTAAATAATCTATGAATGTTTTCTGAAATATAGTTATTCACATATTCTTTTTTTGCTTCTGGTGTTCTTTGAGCATCGTATTCTAATAATTTTTCACTTCTGATTTTGGTTAAAATTTTATCTTTTAATGATTCATTTATTTCTTGTTTAATAGAATCTAACATACCATTTTTATTAATTAAATTAAGTATAGTTGGTCTAATTCTTGAATCATTGATTAGAATACCAAAATTCTTTAAATCATTAAGTACTTGTTGTCTGTCTTCTGGTGTTCTTTGTGAGGTAGGTTTTTTAAAGTATTCAGTTATTTCTCCTATTCTTTGAACTGATTCGATTCCATTTATGGAAATTGTAACCAATCCTGTTAAAGATGAACCTTTTTTTGATGTCATTAATTCAACTGATCAATTTGTCCCTTTTTGTAAATATGAATCTTTTTGACCTTTAATAGATAAAACATTAGCAAATAAAAATGTGCCAGGTATGCTTAAAACTGTATTTGTTAAACCGAATATAGTTCCTTTGAATATTTTAAATCTACGTGATATTTTTTGACTTTTAAGTTTTCTTTTTTTTCTTCTAACTAAATGAATAATTCCTATAAATATAAAAAATATAAATTTTCAAAACCAATATGTAAGTAATGCAAATAAAGTAATTACCAGTGGAATTAAATCTTTATATTCTCTATAAATATCTTTTTTCTCTAATTCAGCAACCAAATAATCATATGCAAAGTAACAAATAAAAATTGTAAAACCTAAAGCAGCTATTTTAAAGGGAATATATTTGAATCCCATAAAATAACCAACCATAAATGAAATTATTAATAGTAAAAAAATTACTATAGGTAATCATATTTCTGGACTAGAACCACCTAAATAATTTAAAAGAGTTTTTATTTTTTCTAAGAAGTTAGATTGACTTGATTCATTGGTTTCTGAAAAAACTCTTAATATATCTGTTGTCATTTGACTCCTTTATAAATAAATTGCATTTTTGCGTTTTTTTCATGGGTTTTTTTTATGTAATCTGTCTATGAATAACATACCATTTAAGTGATCTAACTCATGTTGGAAGACTATTGCCAAATAGTCTGAAACTTCATATCTCATCATTTTTTTATTGAAATAACTATATGCATCAACTATTATTCTTTGACTTCTATGAACATAACCTTCTTGATTTGGTATGTCTTCTGGTACACTTAAACAACCTTCGCCTTCACTTAATGCAACTAATTTATCACTCTTAATAACTACATTTGGGTTAAATAAAACATCTTTGAATATAACATTATTTTTATCATCTTGCAAAAATACATAAAAAACTTTTTTTAAAATCCCGTATTGAACAGCAGCTACACCTACTCCTGCCCTAAATTTTGAATTTTCTTTTTGTGAGTCATCTATGTGATAAATCATTTTCTCTGCTAATTCTATATCTTCTTGTGATAGTGGTAAATCAATATCACTTGACATTTTTCTTAAAACTTTTTCTGGTAACTCTACTATTTTAATATCAAATTCTTTATTAATTTTCATTTTTTAATTATATAATAATAATAATAATAAAATATAAATAATAACATAATAATAGGAGATAAAATGGTTGTTTTTTTAAGTATTTTAACAAATTTTGTTTTCTTTTGTTTTGGATATTTAATTGGTTCATTAAATACATCAATAATAATTGGTAAATTGTTTTATAAGGTAGATATTAGAACATTTCATTCAGGTAATGCTGGTTCTACTAATGCTCAAAGAGTTTTTGGTTCAAAAATATCATCTATAATTTTAACAATAGATATATTCAAAAGTATATTAAGTGTTGTTATAGCATTTTTTATTCAAAAATCTATTAATGATTTTTTGGTAAATCCTAATACTGACCCAAATGTTGATTTTGAAGCAGTTAGTTTGGTTAATTCTCAATTATATTTATACCCAACTATTGGTGGTTTAGGTAATGTTGTTGGTCACATATTCCCTTTATTTTATAATTTTAAAGGTGGAAAGGGTGTTGCATCAACTATAGGAGTTTTAGCTACAATTAATATAATTTTAGTTCCTATATTTTTATTTATATACTACTTTGTTTTATGACTAAAAAAATATGTATCTCTAGCAAGTTGTAGTAGTGTAATCATAACTGGACTTTTTATTTTGATACCTTGAATACCATCTGGTATATTAGGTTATTTTAACAATGTAAGTATGCAAGGATTTTGAATTATTTTTATAGTTTATTTACCTATTCTATTTTTAGTATGTTTTGCTCATAGAGAAAATTTTGTTAGAATAATAAATAAAACTGAACGCAAAAAAGAAATTAAGTTTTGAAAATAAACTAAATGAATGCATTCATTTAGTTTATTTTTTTGTTAAATTGTTAATCATCATTTTCTACTTTAAATTTAAATTGTTTATTCTCTTTAATAAGTCTTGTTTGTTTTAGTGGTTCTGATGAAGTAAATGATAAATTAACTTGAACATTATCTGGAATATTATTTACAGAATTTAAAAGTATTTCATTATTATTTGGATCTTCAGTTGTTATAAATATTTCAATATTTATGTTATTTTTCATAGATTCTAAATTAATTGTATTCTTAGGAGGAATTTGAATGATTCCGTCCCCTTTTATTTCTTTAAAAAATAATTGATATCCTTGAGTATTATCAGAATCATCATCAAAATTATTTATAAAATTGTTTACTACTAATCTAGAATTAATTCCTAAATCTAAAACTCCTTCATTTCCTAATCCAGTAAAAATATTTTGAGAAGATAATCTTAAAACAACATTTTTTAATGTTAGAAGTTTTGTCCCCTGTGGAACTTTGAAATTGTCAATATGATATGAAGAATTACCATCTGAATACAATTTTATCTGAATATCTTTGTTTTGGTTACCAATTAAGTTTCCGAGTTTTTTTTGCTTGAGTTTCTAATTTTATAGGAACATCGCTTTGTCCTAAATTAAAATCATTCAAAATTTCTAAGGATGGATTCTCAAAAATAAATTTGACTTCTTTTATTGCTGGGTTTGTTAGTGTATAAATTGATTTAAATTTTGTTTCATTATTCACAGATTTAACTATTAATTCTGATTTATTTCCTGTAATACTATTATTAAAATTATTTGTATGTATATTTGGTCTTTCGTTACGTTGTTGAAAATTTAAAGCTGTATCTACATTATCTAAAACTAATTTATACCCAGATAGATAAATATTAGAATTTGCATTTTCTGCAGTAAAATTTAGTTTTATGTTCTTAAATGTTATATCTGCACCTAAAACTAAATTATTTCCCCTTATATTAATTTCTTTTAAATCAGTGTTATCTTCTCCTTCAAATGTTAAAGATTTATTAATTGTAAACGAATTATAAATTCCTTCTGTTTGAATCACTGAAGAAGATAAAACTTTAATTATATCTCCTGATTTAGCAAAATTTATTGCTTGCTTGATATCTTCGAATACTTCTTCACTATTTTGATTTATGGATGATAAATCTTGACTTTTACCTACATAAATTATTCTTTGATTATTCATTAGAGCATTTTGATTAGAATTTGTGTCTTTTTTTAAATCATCTGTATTTAAGGAATTATCTGGTTCTTCATCTGTTGGTTCAGATGTATTTTCTTTTAAGGATTGTCTATTTCCATTATCATTTATATTGTTAGATAAATCATTTTCATCTGTTTGTATTTTATCTTCCGTTGTTTCTTTGTTTATATTTTCATTTGTTTTATTTAAGAGAGATTCGGTTTTTTGATTGTTATTATGTTTTTCTGAATCTTTTTTATTATCTTTTTCTTGTTCTTCTGTTAATTTTTTTGTATCTCTTTGATTTAAATCTTCTATTTCTTTAGTCGGTTCTTTTGGTTTATTAGTTTCTGTATTTACATTTGATTCTTTATTTTCAGATTTTTTTATCATTTCTTGTTTTGTACATGACAAAGAGGTTATCAAAGACGTTGATAAAATTGTTAACGATATAATTTTTTGAATTTCATTGTTAATTGATTTCCTTTATTAAATTAATTATAAACAACTTATTTTAAATATAAAGATATTAAGATATATATGCATAAAAAAAACAACAATAAATATATATTTTACATATTGACTGTTGTGAATTATAAATTATTTCATTATTTAAGTAGTTCTTTTGGACTTATTGAACCATAAATTATATATTTATATCAAAGTCCATATTTTCTATTCATATGATTATTTATAGCATAATCATATATTAAATTTTTAAAAACTTTTATGTTAACTCAAAATATAATAAAACTTGGTAGTGAAATAAGCATTTCAATGAAAAATATATGAAAAAGAGTTCTATTTGAAGATGTTGTTAGGAAATGAATTATTATAGGACTTAATAAATACATAAATAAGTAAAATCAAAAATGTATTAAAAGAACCTTGGAACCTCTATACAAGAAATCAAATAATGAATTCTTGTCATCAGTTTTTATATTAATAAATTTAAGCAAAGGATGTTCTGAAAAAACCTCTAAGTGTGTTTCTAAATTAATATACTCTTCTTTTAATTTATGTGTATTATTCTTAAAATTCTTTCTGAATAGAATAATAATAATAATTGATGAAACAGACCAAACTATTGGTAAAAAGTTAAATGCTAGCTGAAATAATATATGATGTTTTAATTCTGTATAAATAATAAGTGAAGTATCAGATGTAGGAATATTAAAAAATAAAAATAAAGAACCTAATAATAAAAAACCTGCAAAAAACTCAATAGAAAAATTGTATATAGATTTAATTTTCTTGAAACAATATTGAGATTCTAATAAAAATTTAAGTCTAGTATCCATTTGAAATTATATAATGAAATGCTTTCTCTGTTTTTGATTCAAAATTTAACTCATCCATATTTAATTTTATTCCTTCGATAGAATTTATTTCGAAAATAATTTCTTTTATTTTTTCTTTAAATTCTTGTTCTAGAGTTTTATTATCTGTATATTTAGAGCGTCTTAATATCTGTTCTAATTCATCATAAAGTTTATAAAGTTTATTCTTTTTTTCTTCTAATTGTTTATTTTCTATATCATAAGTAATTCCATAAAGTAAAACACCTAAAGATACAAATGCACCAGAACTTAATATTAGCGAAATTCCACCTGTAAATGGGGCAGCAGCTAAAGCACCAAATAATGAAATAGTACCTCCTAAACTGACCCCTTTAAATGTATTCGAAGAACTTTTATTGTGTGAAATAGTTTTATCTATATCTTCTGTAAATTTTTTAATTTTATCTAACCATGATTTTATGGTACCTTGTTGGTATTCTGATAAAATAGCTCTTCTTTTTCTTTTCGGAATCATAGACTTATATTCATTGAGAACTTTGCTTTTTGTTTCATATATATAAGAGAAATTATTCTTTTCATGTTCATTATTAAATAATTTCAATTTTAGTAAATAATTAATTTGCTTGAACGTAAATCTATTAAATGACTTCATAATATTTATATAATTAATTAATACTGTTTTTCTTTTACTTAAACTTATTTTTTTTAAAGAATCTAATAATATATCTTCTTTAATTAAAATATTATTAATAATTTGTTCTTTAATTTCAGAATCAAACAATTTTATTTTAGTTTCATTTTGATTATAATTTGGTGTTAATATAACATTACCAAGTGATAATAGATTAATTAATTCAATATTTTTCATAATTACTCCAACTTTTATTTTTATCTATATTAAAATTATACTCTTTTAAAAATTATAGAGGGAAAGTTTTTCGGACATTTTAAATAAAGGAGTTTTTTTATTTTTTGTTGGTTGTTAATTTAGAATATAATAAATATTAAATTTATATAAAAATCTTCTTTAAATAAATTACTTTAAAAATATAAAACTATATAAAAACTAAAAAAACTAACAACTTATATAAAGTATTTAAAAGATATTGACTTTGCTTATTTTTGTATACAACTATTTCATTATCTTTTAAATTATTATTAAATTTGTATTTTAATCCAATTTCATTTAGATATTTTTTGTTTGAAAAGGCAGGGCTTATTTCAATGTACTCTCTATTTCAAAAAAAATTGTATTTTGATTTAAATTCTATTTTTTTAATATTAAGTTTCTTAAAATGGTCAAAGAAATTTTTTATGTTTTTTAATCAAACTGCGTTATTTTTTAATACTTGGTTAGTATCGTTTAGTTTATTTATTTGTTCAAATATTACTAATTTATTTCTTAATATATAATCATTTAAAATTATTAGATTCTGTAACTTTTCTTTTTTTATACGAGATAAATTGAATAAGTGAATTATTTCATAAGATAAATTTTTACTTTTTGAAAGTATATTTAATATTTTTAATTTGTGTATATTTTGACTATAAAGAAGGAAATCAACTTTATTTTTATAAAAAAAATCAAAAATAAAATTATTTATAAGTATTTTGGTAAGATATTTAAATATAAATTTCTTCGTTTTGTTAACCAACAATTTATTTTTTAATAAAACCTGTAGATCAGTAATTGAATTATTTAATTTATTAAGATTAAATTTATCGTTTGTTAAATAATCATCAGATAGTAATGATGATATCTGAAAAATCTTAGCTAAAAGAGTATATTCTGGTCGTACCATATTTATCTTATTGTTTATTTTTTTATAGGTATTTTTAGGTAAAAATTTAGCTAAAATGATTTCTATTTTCTTATCTAAAGAAATATCTGTAAATTTTATAAACAAATTACTATCAAAATCATATTTAATACTTTTTATCAAATTAATTTCTTTAATTATTTCAGTGTGAATAAAATCTAAATCATAATTATTTGTTGGTATTATTAAAATGTCTATATCATTAGTTTCTCTCGATATTAATTTATTATACTTTATAACATAGCTACCTTGGATAATCTTTTTATATAATGAATTTGTATTTATTAAAAAAGGATGATGAGTGTTTTTCATAAATAAATTATAAATTTTATACAAGAAAAATAAATAAAATTATGTTTGTATTTAAATTATTGTGCTATAATATTAAAGCAAAAAAGAAATGCCCAGGTGGCGGAATGGTAGACGCAAGGGACTTAAAATCCCTCGGTCGCAAGACCGTGCTGGTTCAAGTCCAGTCTTGGGCACCATAATTGTGCGTCCTTAGCTCAGCAGGTAGAGCAAATGGCTTTTAACCATTGGGTCAGAGGTTCGAATCCTCTAGGACGTACCATTTCAGAAATGACCAATCACACTAGTTAAACTAGTGTGATTTTTTATTAATATATAACAATAAAATGTAAAAAAAATATAACAAATAATTTTGTTATATTTGGACAATTTTAATTGAAATGGTGCGAACGAATGGACTTGAACCATCGACCTCACGATTATCAGTCGTGTGCTCTAACCAACTGAGCTACGCTCGCATAAAAGCATGAGTATTATACCATATAAAATATAAACCATGCTTATTATTTTTAAATAAATTAACGTTTTGAGAATTGTCTTGCACGACGAGCTGCACGTAATCCTGGTTTTTTACGTTCTTTAGCACGAGCATCTCTTGTAAGCATACCTGCTTCTTTTAAAGCAGAACGGTAATCTGCACTAGCTTCTAATAAAGCTCTTGCAATACCAAGTCTAATAGCTCCTGCTTGACCACTTAAACCACCACCTGATACAACAACTGAAACATCAAATGTTCCTTCTGTAGAAGTTAATACAAATGGTTGGTTAGCATCTTTTAAATATATATCTGAAGTTAAATATTCACGTGCTTGACGTTTATTAATAACAAAATTACCATTTCCTGGTGTTAACTTAACACGAGCAACTGATGATTTTCTTCTTCCTAAACCACGGTATTCAATTTTTTTAGACATTATTTAACCTCTAATCTTTCTGGATTTTGTGCTGCTTGTTTGTGTTCTGGTCCTGCATAAACATATAAATTACGACGTTGTTTGTTTCCTAGTTTTGTATGAGGAATCATTCCGCTTACTGCTTTTTCTATTAATGCTGTTGGTCTTTTAACTCTTAACTTAGCAGCAGAAATACTTTTTAATCCACCAGGATATCCTGAGTGTGAGTAATAAATTTTTTGCTCTTCTTTTTTAGCTGTTAAAACCACTTTTTCAGCATTAATAATAACTACATTATCACCCATATCAGCATTTGGTGTAAATGTTGGTTTATTTTTTCCTCTTAAAACTGAAGCAACAAATGCTGCTAGACGACCTAGCACTTGTCCTTGAGCATCTATAACATATCATTTTTTGCTTGCTTGTTGTGTATTTACAATTGTTGTTTGTCTCATACATCCTCCTATACGTTAATTTGAAATTTTAGTAAATTTTAAAATTGCTTTCATATTATACCATAAGATAATATAATAAATAAATCTAATTTTTTAAATATAAACTTAATCTATTTTAAGATTACTAAGTAGAAAAATTCCTGCTGTTTCACTTCTTAATATTCGCCTACCTAAACTTATAATTTGACAATTATTTTCGATTGCTTTTTGAATTTCTTTTTCTGAAAAACCACCTTCAGGCCCTATGAAAAACATTATATCTTTTTGATTGAAATTAAAAGCATTATTATCAGAAATTTTTTCATGTGCTATGTATTTTTGGGAGATATTTGCTTTAACTAAATCTTCGTATTTTGATATTGCTTCAAGTTCAGGTATTTTATTTCTAAAAGATTGTTCAGCAGCATTTTGTAAAATGGTTTTTAATCGTTCTATTTTTTTTTCAAATTTTTGGTGCTTATAAAACTCTCCGTTGGTATATTCAGTAATCATAGGAATAATTTTAGTAACTCCTAGTTCCGTTGCTTTTTGAATTAGTCATTCAAATCTTTCAAACTTGATTAGAGCAGCACATAAAATAACTTCATAATTTCTTTCATTATTTATATGTATTTCTTTAATTATTTTTGCTTTATTGTCTTCTAAAATACATTCATAAAATTTTTGATTATAAACACAAATAAAAGTTTGATTAGTTGCTCTGATTACTTTTAAATGTTTTAAAGTGTTATTATTTAAAATAAAATAATTATCCTGTTTTTGAAATACAAAAAATCTATTCATATTTATATTTTATTAATCCTTTTGAGATGTTTATCAATATTTCTTCTAAAATTGTTATTAACTAAAATCGGAAAGTCCTTTTTATTAAACTTATTAATAAGATTATTTTCTAATTTCATCCATTGTTTATGAGTAAAAGAATTTTGATAATTTTTATTTACTTTAAACTTAAATTCATTTAAATCAAAATATATGTAACCTTTCTCGAATTCTTTATCGTGGTTTGGACAAAGTAAAAATCCGTTATCTCCGCTTGTTGTGTTTCTTATTCCATCGTTATAGGTTATTTCGTTATTTAGTAATTCTTTTTTTATATCTGAATGCCTATGAATATGTGAAGTTATTAAATTATTTGAAATATTATAATTACAAGCAAAGCATTCTAAAATATCAATAAAATCAAAATACTTATTTCATATATTCAGTTTTAATAAATTTTGTTTTCTTATTAAATCTTTATCGAAAACTTCTATATTCTGGTTTAAAAGGTTTTTTAAATATTCTTCCTTTTCATAAAATCCATAATACTTAAGGCCTAATGATTTTATTCAAGAAACTACTTTTGTGCTTGCTTTTGAATTTATTAATCAAAAAGATAAATTATAAGAATTATTTAATCGAGATATTAACATACAAGTTAATACTGTATCAGATATATTTGCACCATCTAGTTTCCCAATAACTTTTATTTCTTTATCTTCTTTATTTAATTCAATAAAAATAGGATTATTATGCTTGTTTTGTAATTTCAATGATTGTTTTTGATATACAAAATCATCTACTGTTATTTTAGGGTTAAAATTATTTATTTCTTTAATTGAATCGTCTTTTAAAATTTCCAAAAAAGTTTTAGAAAGTTCAAAACTAAGTAATTTTAGAAGTTGTAAATCATTAATTATTGATTTAGGTAAATTAATTCTTTTTATTTTATTATCTTGTTTAAATCTATAATAATCAACTGGATTTAAACACAAAAATACACTGCTTAATTTATTTTCTTTAAGTTTTTTCAATACTGGTAATGCATTTTGTTTTACAAAAGTATTTCTTGACTTTGTTTTAAAATCACTAGTTAGCAGTTGTGTAAAATAAACAAACACTGAATGTTTAGGTATTGAAATACCTATATAACTTCTATTATTTAATTCTTTAATTAGTTTAATATTATCAAAATTTTTTAAGGATAAAATCTTATCTTCTAATAATATATCAACCAAAATTTCTTCAATTGATTTCTTGATATTAAATTCTTTAAATTGTTCTTTTAAATAATCATAGTATCTTTGATGAATGTGAATTTCAGTATTAAGTGTATTCTTTTCCATCTTTTTTATAATCTACACCTTTTCATACTTGAATATCTTTATCAAACATATCATTTGCAATTCACATACTTGCAAATGATGGTCTTTGAAGATTTAAGACATCATAATTTAGGTGATCTTTAGTAAAACACATTCTACGTTTTAAATGAATATATTGTACCCTCTTAAATTTTTGTAAAAAATCACAGAACTTCTCACTATTTAAAGCTTGTATGCCAAATATTAATGCTCATGGTTTATCAAATTCTAATAATCTTTTTAACAAATTATGTTTATTCCTAAAAGGGGGATTGCTAATTATAATATCTCATTTTTTAGGTTGATAATGATAAAAATCTTTACCTTGAAAAATATGTGATGAAATTACTTTATAACCATTATTTTTAAAAACAGTAACAAAATTAGAAGTTGGTAAATCGAATGGACATCAAATAATTTTATCCATTGGAATATTTGCATTATCTATAAAAAATTGAATATCTTCTTTTGTAGTATATCATTCATCGTCATTTGCATATCTAAAAGCCTTTGTTATGTCATTTTTACTACGATCCTTAGAACTTTTTATAAATTCATTTAAATATTCAACAGAATTATTCACGTCTGTATTATTTGAAATATTTTCAATTGCTTTTTTAAGTAAATCCATATTAATTTTCTTGTATTAATTCTTCATATTCTTCTAAAGTTCCTCTAAATAAGAAACTTCTTTGTGGACTTTGTAATTCTAAAATAACATCAGCACATTGATTAACAAATGCCCTATTATAAGTAGTAAAAATTGCACCACCTTTGTATTGTTTTACACCTTCTATAACAGAATCTATACTTTCTGTATCTAAGTGATCTAATGGTTGGTCTAATATAATAAAATTAGATTCTAAAAGCATCATACGAGAAAACATTAATCTTGCTTTTTCTCCACCACTTGTTACATTAACTTTTTTAAAGACAGAATCATTGCTGAATAACATTCTTCCAAGAAAACCCCTCATCCTTGCATCATCATTTTCTTGATTTTCTTTTTCTTTATTTTCTAGTGGTCATTTAGAAATTCATTCTAAAATATTTTCACTTGTTTGAAAATATTTTGTATTGTCATTTGGAAAATAACTCGGAGTAATAGTTTGACCTCATTCTATGGTTCCTGATGCTGGTTTTTTAATACCCATAATACATTCTAATAATCTTGTTTTTGCTATATCATCTTCTCCGACAATTACCATTTTTTCACCAGGTCTCAATGTAAAAGAAACATTTTCAAATAAAATCTCATTATTTTCATTAATATAAGTTAAATTCTCAACGGATAATATTTGCTTACCGTGGTCTCTGTTCATTTCTCAACGAACAAATGGATATTTCCTGTTTGATGGTTTTATTTCATCTAATGTTATCTTCTCTAAAGCTTTTTTTCTACTTGTTGCTTGCTTTGATTTAGAAGCATTAGCACTAAAACGAGCAATAAATTCTTTTAATTTCTCGATTTGTGCTTCTTTTTTGACATTACTTTGTTTCATCATTTCTCTTGCTAGCTCTGAAGACTGTTTTCAAAATGAATAATTACCAGTATATATTTTTGCTTCATTATAATCTATGTCTACTATGTGAGTGCATATTGCATCCAAGAAATCACTATCATGACTTACTACTATAACTACATTTTCATAATCAATAAGAAAATTTTCTAATCATCTTATAGATCTTAAATCTAAGTGGTTAGTTGGTTCGTCCATAATTAAAATATCTGGATTTCCAAATAGTGCTTTGGCTAATAAAACTTTAATTTTTTGATTCGCAGTTAACTCAGACATTAATACATTTCATTTATCTTTTGGTATTGATAAATTACTTAATAATTCTTGAGCATCATTTTCTGCGGTTCAACCACCTAGTTCTCCAAATTTATCTTCCAATTCTCCTGCTCTAGTATAATCTTCCATGGTAGCGCCTGGGTTTGCATAAATTGCATCTTTTTCTGTTTTTACTGAGTATAAGTCAGTATTTCCCATAATCACTACGTCTGTGACTATCATATCATTATAAGTATTATGATCTTGACTCAAAACAGAAATACGCTTATTTTTTTCTTTTATAACTTGACCTGAAGAACTTTCTATTTCCCCTGCTATAATTTTTAAAAAGGTGGATTTTCCTGCACCATTTGCACCTATTACTCCATATGTATTACCTTCTGTGAATTTTAAATTCACATTTTCAAATAACTTTTTGTCACTAAAAATTTTGCTTAAATTTTGAACTTCTAACACATTTACCTCTCTTTTAATTTATTTATTTTATAACAAAATAAATAAAAAACCTTCATAAATGAAGGTAGTTTGACAACAAGTTTTACTCGATGTCGGCTCATTAATTATATTTTACCATTAAATTATACTTTAATAAATTTTATATTAGAAATGTCATTAATTGATTTATTAAGTAGAATATAGAATTTTTTTGATTGTGTTCAAATTTCTTGAGTTTGTGTTTTTGCATATGAAAATTTTTCTATAGGTTTAAAACTTAGTTTTACTATCAAAGAATCATTATCAAAGGAAATCGAACTTACATTTCAACCCGTTTCACTATAAATGTAATTATGATCAGAATAATCATATATTAACCCGTCTATAATTAAAACATTATATTTATTGAAATCTATTAATTTTAACTCTTCAAATTCATTATCTTTATGTTTATCTTTCATTCTTAATTCATCTATATTTGAAACTAAAAAGTAATTCATATTAATAAATAAATTCTGCTCTTTATTATACTTTCCGCCTTTAGAAATGTTTCCTTGTGAAATTGTAAAAACTGTTTTTTCTTTATTCCAGTAAGTACCATATTTAGGAGCTTCAGGTATACTACAAGATATTGATGTAATTAATAGAGATGAAGATATTAAAAATAAATAAAATGTAAAAATTTTTTTAATTTTCTTCATTTGAATTCTCCTCTATTAAATAACTAAATGCAACTTGTACTTCTTTATTATTTTTTCTTTTTAAAGGTATTATTTTAAAATAATATTCTCCATCTTCATGAATATCAGATTCTATTAACTCTATATTAAAATTAGTATAATTAGATTCGTTTTCTAACATATCTTCATTCTCTCTTAAATTCTCGTTGTAGTATCAAAATTCTAAATCAATGTTTGTATCAACATTTTCTAAAGAATCAAGTAAATAAGAAATCCCTGCTCTTATTTTTGTCCTTTTTTAAGTTTTATTGTAAAATAACTTTCTTTATTACTGTTTATTTTATAAATAACTGTATTCTCAATTGCCCTGGAAACTTTATTATAGTTTGGAATACCTGCTCCTACTTCATTAGAAATTAATTCTGTTTGATTCTTTATAGGTTCTGAACCAACTAAAAGCGCTGTTTTAAAAATTATTGAATCTGGACCTTCTGCAAATTTCTCTTTATGTGACTGTTTTAACATACTGGCCATTCCTGTTATTACAGGAGCTGAGTAACTAGTTCCAGTTTTATTTTTTTCTTTTCACTCTTTGTTTTTGGTTTTTTCAAACACAAATTTTCCGGGTGCAACTGTTGTAATATAGTTTTTATTATTTCCTATTTGACTATAATCATATTTCTGTTTTGTTATAGAGTTAAATGAACCTATAACAATACTATTTTTTGATAATGCATTACTGTCTATTTCTTTAATTGGATTTTCTAAATCATCATAATAATTTCCTGATGCAACTATATTTATTAATTCGGATTATTTTTAATAAAAAAATCAAAATATTCTGAAATTCAGTTGTAATTTTTATAAATATGTTCTTTTTTTAAACCTAAACTATGATTTATTATTGATGTTTTATTTAACAAATATTCCTTCTCCCCACTCAAACCATTTCATAATAATAATTGAACAGAAATTAAATTTGCTGTTTTATTTATTCCAAATTTATCTCCTATAATTATTTCTGCTACTTTATCGGCATGGTCGGAAAACTTTCTTGAAACAATCAATGATTTCTATAATATATTTCTTTTTTATTATTTATTCCCCACTTAAATGCTTCATAAGACGTATTTATTACTCCACCTGATTCTAAAATCCCAACAAATACCTCTTCATTATTGTATTTTCTTCAATGATTCAATAGAATATCTTTAGATAATCCTATTGATTCGAATTGAAAATTGTTATTTATAAATGAAAAATTTTGATCAAAATAGTTTGTTCAGTTTGATGTATTTTAATGGATTTGATTTTTAAATATTTCTTTATTTATATCTAAAACTAGATTATCGTAAGTTTTTTTTGATTTAAAATCATATATTTGATTTATTGCTATTTTCTCTTTTTTTAAAAAAGCAATAATTTTGTTTAATAAGTCATCATTATTAATTTTTTCTAATTTAGCAATTGATAGAATTTTTGTTTTTTCTCCATAAAATATTGGTATTTGTTCCTTATATAAATTAAATAAATAATTTTTAATTTTTCTATTTTATTTTCAAAATTTGAAGAAATCATAATTTCTATTCTTGAAACCCCCATATTAAAATAACTGTTAGTTTCTTCGGAATTTTCATTTGAATATAAATTTAAATTAATTTCATTTATTTTGTATTCATTTATTTCTTTAGTTTTAATTTTGTTATCAAAAAATAACGGATAAATAGAACCAGAAATCGTGGTCATAAATATTAATTAATATAATATACTTTTTCTCATAATTCTCCTATTTTATATATAAATTATTATATTATTTTATTTAATATGTTTTTCAATTTAGGTATTAATATCAATAAATTTAAGTTTAAATTATGGAAAATTGTGAATTTAATGTCTGTATATAAAAAAATAACCGGTAATCTAAATATGGACAAAAAAATTAAAATTTTTGTAAATTCTAGCATCATAGATGTTTGCTGTGGTGTTTTTCATTCTAAATTTGACTGAATTCTTTCTTTATTATATAAATCAACATATTCCTTTATTTTAAGATTTAATTCATCAAAAGTAATTTCTGAATAATCTAAATCATTTAATAATTCAGTTTTTATGTTCCAAATCAATATTCAATTTCACGATTATCTAATGAGTTCCCAATTCTTGAAAGTGAAACTGTGCCATTAGATTTTTTGACTTTATCAATATACACTTCATTTGTATTTTGAAAACCATGATCAGAATGTATTATAAAATTTGAATATTTCTTTTTAGTTAAATATTCTAAATTTTGAATGACTAAATCTAAGTTGTTACTTTTTGACAACTTAAAGCCGATAATTTCTTTTATTTTATGAAATAAAATAGCAGATAAATATACAAAAGATTCTAGAACATCTTTTGGTGATTTTATATATGAAACATCAGTAGCAAAAATATTTCTGTTCTCTTTATCATCGTAGTCTCTCTTAACAAGATTTTCAATTTGTGTATTTGTGTCTTTA
>NZ_JNKA01000007.1 GCF_000701865.1 Mycoplasmopsis felis ATCC 23391
TAGTCACTAATAAATCTTCCATACCTAAATTATAATGATTAATAATTTTTTTAATTCTTCAAACATTATTCTTCTTTTTGTTATTTTGAACTTTTGGTGAAATTTTAAACAACATCTTCAAAGCCCCATGTATCCCTGTGCTCTTATATTCTTGATATATTTTGTAAAACTCTTCTGCTTTTAAATGCCTTGACATACTTCTCCTTTTTTGATTTTTTTGAGGGGGTATACCCCCTCAAAGGTGTTAAAAAAAGTTAACATTGCCATGTTAACTTTTTTGTCCACCTTTATTTTTACATAAAAATGTTTAAAACTTTGTTTTTTTTCACATTTTTTCACATTTTATTTATAAGGGATAATGTGAATATGGGTGTGGAATATTTCTTGTCCTGCAGATTTACCTGTATTTGCTAATAGTTTGAAACCTGAGTAATTATTTTTTATCATTTCTTGTTTTGCGAGATTTCTTGCTATTTTAAGTGTATATAGATAGTCTTCTTCTGAGTTTTCTAGCATATTATTTGCTTGGTTTTTAGGTATAACCAAGAAATGACCTGGTTGGATTGGATTTATATCATAAATAGCAATCACCAATTCATCTTCATATAATATTTTTGATGGAATTTCTCTATTAATTATTTTAGTAAAAATACTAGTCAATATACTTAACTCCTTCAAGTGATTTTTTTAAAGTATCATTTAAAATTACAAATTTATATCCTAACATAACAAATGAATCTAATGCTTTATTGTATAAAGTATCATCATTTAAAGATAATAAAACTTGTAATTTAATTAAATTGTTCATAAATGGTGTATTTTCTAAGGTTAGTATCGTTTTTTGAATTTGATTAGGTTGACCTTCTTTATCTTTGTCTGGATTATCTACAGTAATTAATTTTCCTATAGGTAAAAGTCTGTTAATATAAGCAATTTGAATACTTGAATTATTATTAGTGATTTTAATAGGTGTAATTAAATTCATATTATCATTTACTTGAATTAGTTTATTATTCTCATAATCATAAAAACCACTATAATCACTAGCATTTTTGATTTGTTTTAATGTATTAATAGAATTATCTAAATTAAATGAAATATTTTTGATTCCTTGGTATCCAAACATTTTTGTTTCGAAAGAATTATTTGTAAGCAATAAATTTTGACTAATAAATTTATCTTCTGAATAAGTTTGTAATGCAATGTTATTGTAATCATTTAGATTTGATATTATTCTATGAGAACTAGTAAATAAATCAGAAGTATTTTTATCTGAGTATTCTCATAGTTGAACAAGTTTTTTGTCAACTAAATAATCTATTAATAAATAATTTTTTAGATCAAAATTGTCTTTATTTTTTGTATATAAATCGTTTGCTACTTTTTTAATTTCTTCTTCTTTTGACAAATCAAAATAACTAGAAACTAATAATAATTTCAGTGTTTGAGTTTTTACATTTGATAATTCGTTTTTAAATAAAATTTTAAATTGCTCAATATTTGGAGTAGATTTATATTTTAATGTAAGTGTATTTAAAGTATTTATTTCTGAAGAACTTAATGAACCATCGGATAATAATTTGTTTACTTCTTTAGACATATATAAAGAATCTGATTGATTTTTAAAATCAACGTATGTACTATATGCCTGGAATGCTTTTTGAACAAAATCACTATTTTCTAATAAATCAGTATTTAACTCAATATTATTTATTTTTTTAAGCGTTGTTTCTAATCACAGTGTTTCTATTTTTTCTTTAGAATTAGAACTACTAAACAATTGTGCTTGCTCTATTTTCTCTGGTGTATCTACATTTCTTCCACAAGAAATTGCCATACTTGATGCTGTAACTAAAGGAAAAGAAGTGAAAATAAATTTAAATATTTTCTTCATTATTTTTCTCCTTTACTTAATTTTGTATCAATTATATTTTGTATTAAATCGAATGCATTTTTTTCGCTTAAAATTAATTCATTATTTGTTTTGTTATAATAACCTATTTTAAGTTCTCCATCTTTAAAAATAATGTTCATTGATGTTTTTGTATTGTATTTTTCTTTAATTCAATTGTTTATATTTGTTATTAATGATAAATTATTTGTTTTGCTTTTTCCTATTGATATTGACTTTGCAATCGATAATAATTCATTAATATCATTTTCAGTAAATTTTGTTTCTTTGCTTTGACTAAAAGGATTTTCTACTTCTAATAAAAATTCTTTATATTTTTGAGTTTTTAAAACTTCATCTATAAATTCTTCTTCTGATAAAGTTTTAGATAATTTTTCATTTAGTTTAAAGTAAGAAACATTTCCTTTTAATATATTGATTAAATCACTCTTTATAAAATCATTAAATTCTTGTAATGATAAAATGTTTTTATTTTTCAATAAAACTAAACCATTAGAAGAAGGAATTAATAAATTCCCTGGCATGTCTTTTACATTATAAGCAAATGATGTTAGACTTTTTGTATTAAATTCTTTATTAAAATTATTATTAAAGTTTGATTTTATGTAATTATTAAATTCTAAATTAGACATACCATTAATTAATTGTTTAATATATTTGTTAACTTGCACAATTTCTTCAACAAATTCATTAAATTTACTTGAATCGTTTGTATTTGTGATTTCTTTTGCTTTTTCTAATTTTTCTTTTATTTTTGATTCTAATTCATTATTTATTCCACTAGGTAGTTTAAATATTTTATTTAAATCTATTTCAGGTAATTTATTATCATTATTTTCAAAAATTTCTTGGTATTGTGTTCCTATTGCGGTATTAATATCATCTTTTAATAATTCATCAAATGTTGTTAGACCTTTAGTTCCTAAATTTGTTGAATTAGTTGTAGTTAAAGCACCTAAATATAGTTGATAATTGCTTTTTCTTTTCTCATAATCTTTATATGTTTCATTTTCTTGAATTAAAGAATAATATGATGCTTCTTTAAATGATTTTAAAATATCTAAATTTGAATTTAAAACAGGGGAACCATCTGATTTCTTATCAACTGAATATTGCAATAAATGAATTAATTTATCTTTTGCATTATCTTTATCGAAAGTAAATGGTTGAGTTAAATCATTATTATTTTGAACACCTGGTAAGATTATAGAAGTTGCTAAATTTAAATTATATTTATTAAAATAACCAGAAACTAAGTTATTTACATTTTTAAATTCAGGAATAAAAGATTTAGTTGTTATTGTTATAACCCTACTTGCTATAGATGAATCTGTATAGTAAGTTTCATTTTCTTTGTAAAAATCAAAAACTTTTTGATCTTTTGAAAATAAAACTATTGGTTCGTCTTTTTCGTTTTTAATCAAGTTGCCATTGTTATCTTGTTTGAAAATATCTCTTTTTGCAGTTCTATTTATAAAACTTAAATCTTGTTGTTTAATCTCTATTTCATATCTTCTTTTTGCATCATTTTCAACTTGTTTAAATGTTAAATATTCAACAGCTTCATCAAAAGTCTTACTTTTTCCGAATTCATCAGATTGTAATTTTTGATTTCAAACATTTTCAAAAGTTTCAAATGGATAATTTTGACGAACATTATTTCTTTGGTCTTCTAAATATTTGATTTTATCTTTGCGAACTTCTGTTAGTGACTTTAAAGCAATATCTGTTCGCACACTCTCAAATTCTGTTAATGAATTATTATATAGCCTTTGATATGTTTCTGAAGCATCAACTTCTTCTTCATACAACTTAAATATTAACCTGCGATATAAATCATTTATTTTTTCTTTTTTTAATAAGTTGTTATCTTTTAATAAATCAGAAATTAATTTAACATTTGCTGAATATAATAAATTACCTTCACCATCTTTGTATTCTATTATTGTTTTATTATTACTTTCTGGTTCTTGATAATTAACTTTAGTTGTATTTATAGCTAAAGGTATAGAAATACCAGCAATAACTCCTATACCTAAAGTACTTAGTATAGAAATGTTAATTCAATTTCTCTTTTTTTTGGTTAAGGTTTTTTTAAATTTTTCATCAAAATTATCATTTACTTCTGTAAGTTTTTCGAAAAATGATTTTTTTCTTTTTGCCATATTTTACCTTCTCAATTATTTAAAAAATATATAAATTAAAAATTTATTGAATTATACCAAAAACATTATTTTATTTTATATATAATAATTATTATGAAGATAAATAATAATGAAATAATAAAAAAATTTAACGAACTAGCATATAAATTAAATTTTGTTTATTCATTATTTCAACATTCATTAAATCAATTCATTAATGATGGAATAATTGAACCACCTATAAATGTCATTGTAAATCATAATACTTTAATAAAATTAAAAAATTACAAAACTAATTTTTTGAAAATACAAAAAAAATATGCGTCTGATATTTGTTTGCCTTTTATAGAAATTGAAAACCAAAAAATTTATTTAAATTTACTTATTCCTAGTAGTTATATCAATTTAAATAATAATAAAACTACAACTAAATTGAAATATATAAATAAAGGTAAATTGCATTTTCTTTATGAATTAATAGATAATTTATATTCTGAAAATCCTGAAGTGTGAGCTTTTATTTATTTTGATATTGCAAATGCATTATTAAAAATAAAACCAATAACAAATATCAATCCTAACTATTATAAAACTATAAAAAATAATAATCTGGAATTACCTTATATAAATATCAAAATTTAAGATTTAACTTATGTTAAACATTTTTTAACATAAATGTGAAAGTAAAGTAATTTTTGTTTGTCTTTAATTTTGTCATATACTTTAAAAATACTTAAAATATTGTAAAATTAAATTAATTTATATATCAATTTAAAATTATTTTATTGTAAATTTAGGAGAAAAATGGTTACACATTTAGAAGATAAAAAGAATTCGTCTTTAGTTGTTACATATAAGGTGTCTAAAGATGAATTTCAAAAAAATTTAGATAAGGAAATGAATAATTTTTCTAAAAAAGTAAAGGTGCCAGGTTATAGACCTGGTAAAGCACCAAAAGAAAAATTATTACAATACACCAACAAAACAGAAGTTATGAATTTTGTAATTTCTACTTATTCAAAAACCGCTTTTCAAGAGGTAGTTAAATATATAACAGAAAAGAAATTAAATGCAAATGCTTATTACTCTACTAATGTAGATTTTAATGAAAATGGTGATTTAATTTTAAGTTACGATTTTCCTCTACTTCCAGATTATTCAAAAGTTAATTTTGACCAATTAAAAACTGATATAAAGTTACCAAAATTAGATAAAAAAGCAAAAGAAGAAATCGTTAAAAAATTCATTAACGAAGGTGGTGCAAGCATAGTTTTAACTGATAAAAAAGAAAAAACTAAACTTAATGATGTTGTTAATATTGATTTCAAAGGTTTTATCAATGATGAAGCTTTTGAAGGTGGTGAAGCAGAAGGTTTTGATTTAACTCTAGGTTCAAATCAATTCATACCTGGTTTTGAAGACCAATTAGTTGGAAAAACAACAGGTTGAAATGGTGATATTAAAGTTGTATTTCCAGAAACTTATTTTGTTAAAGAATATCAAAATAAAGAAGCTGTATTTAATGTCAAAATAAATTCTATTAAAAGACATTCTAAATTAGAATTAACAGAAGAATTTGTTAAAAAATTAAATATAGAAAATGTAAAAACAGTTAAAGAATTTGAAGAATTTTTAGTAAACAAAAAATTAGTTGAATTATTCTTTCAATCTATATCAGAATTGGAAAATAATTTGGTAGAAGAAATAAACAAAATAACTAACCCTATTATTCATAAAAACTTATTAGCAAAAAGAATTAAAGATTTGGAAAACGAATTTAACAAAACATTAAAGCAATATGGCATTAAAAGAACAGAATATCTTGCATTAATTAAAAGTACTGAAGAAAATATTCAATCAGAATATGTAAAAATTGCTGAAGATGAAGCAAAAAAAGCATTTGCTCAAGATTGATTAGTTCAACAATTAAACATAAATGAAAAAGATGAAGAATTAATTAAATTTAAAGAAGAATTAAAACAAAATGGATTCACAGACGAAAAGAATTTAAGTGCAACTGCTAGAACAATAGTATTTACAAGAAAACTACTAGAGAAAATTAATTCTAAGAAAATTAAAGAATTTGATAAACTTTCAAAAGATATTATTTCACTTAAATAATTATCTTATCAGTAAGACTGACAAAAAGTTAGCCTGATGGCTAACTTTTTGTCAGTCTTTATTAACGTTTCGTTTAACTAAATTTTATCTTTCTTGATACTATTGAAAAGAAATTATCAGAGTTTGAAACTTGTGTCCTTAATGTTAAATCATTTTTATGTGCTTGATTTACTACAGGTTCAAGATAAGCATTTAATATAATTTCATTATTATTAAAATCTAAAAATGTTTTTTCATAATTTATTTTAGAAGTGATAGAAACTAAAATTCTAGGGAATATGTTTCTTATAAAGTTTTCTTTTTGAATAGCGTCATTTGATACTAAGAAATATTCATTTTTCATATTTTCTATTGTCTTATATTTAGAAATGGCAGAAGTATCTGTATCAAGTCTATTAATAAACATAGTGGGTTCTAAATCATTAATATTTATAGTTCTAAAACCACTAATTTCATATATGTATTCATGCTCAGTTTTTTCTTTATTAATTACCTTAGGTACTAAATTTATTTTTAAATATAAAATACCTGTTATATCATTTGCATATGAACTAAAACTAATATTATAATCTGGTAAAAAAATGTTTATTGGTGTTCCATTATTTGATATTAAATAAAAATCATTTTTATTTAATTGTTCTTGTGTTCTTAATTCCTTTAATATAAGTTGTTTTTTTCAATATTCATTGTTTATATTGTTTGAATTACTTTTAAAAATTGGGTTTTGTGAATAACCACTTGCTAATTCATTTTCTTTGTTTATTTTACCTGTATAGAAATTAAAATCACTTAATTTTAATCCATTATATTCAAATTCTTTTTTTTCATCATTTTTTATTTCATTATTTGTATTTTTTTTATAATTATACAAAAGGATAATACTTGTTAAGGTTATACTAAACGCACTAAAAAAAATACTAAATAAAAGATAAATAAATTTATTTTTCATCTTGAACTCCAAATTCATTGCTAATTTCATTTTTTAAATTCTCTATTCCAAATCCATTTTCTGAAGAAATAATAAAATATTTATTAATATTAAATGTTACTAAATCATTTTTGATTTTATTGTTTAAAATGTTTCTTTCTCTTTGATTTAATTTATCATACTTTGTATAAATAAGGACAAAAGGTAAGTTAATTCTTTGTAAATACAAAATAGTATTTTCATCATTTTTAGTTATACCTAAGCGGCTGTCTATTAATAAATATATTTTAAATAAATTAGTTCTATTAGTTAAATATTCTTCGATCATTTTTGTTATTTCATTGATTTTAGATTGACTAAGTTGAGCATAACCATAACCAGGTAAATCTACAAAAACATTTTTTTGAGAGTTTTCAAAAAAATTAATCATTTGCGTTCTACCTGGTTTTTTAGAAACTCTTGCTATCTTATGATTGTTTGTTAATCTGTTTATCAAACTACTTTTACCCACATTAGATCTTCCTCAAAAAGCAATTTCTGGATTTGGATGATTGTATCAATTTTCTATTTTATTTGAGGATTTAATGAATTTAAACATTTTTTGTCCTTTCTAGTGTAGAACTATAAGTTTTGTATTCTTGGTCTGGTATTATTAAAATAGTTTCTAAATTATGATTTAGTAATTTATTGCCAGAAGCTAAATCTAATTCATATTCATAATCTAAATTATTTCTAGCTGAACGAATAATAAAATTAACATTTAAGTTTTTGGCTAGTTCTGCAGTGTATTTATTTTGGTTGATTAAAACCTCAACATTTTTTAAGTTCCCAATCATTTTTTTTATTAACAAATAATTTTCTTTAAAATTATTTGTTTCTTTGTTTTCATTTTGACTTATTACAAGGTATACTTTATCAAAAATTTTTAATGCTTTGATTAAAACATTAAGATGACCTTTGTGAAAAGGATTAAAAGAACCTGGGAAAATAGCGCTATTCTTCATAAATTAACTTAGAATTTCTTGCTATTACTAATTCTTCATTTGTTCTTATTACATATACTTTAATTTCTGAATCTGGAGTTGAAATTAAGGCAAAATCTTCAATTTTCTGATTATTTAGACTTGAATCTAATTTGATTTTTTTAAAGAATAATTTAGAAATAATGTTTGCTCTTATATGACTTACATTTTCTCCTATTCCTGCAGTGAAAACTAAAGCATCAATTTCATAACCTATTTTATTTGCATAAATTGAAGTATAATCTGCTATTTTTTGACAGTATAAATCAATAGCAAATTTGGCATCTGAATTTCCTTGTTCTGCTGCTTTAGTTAAATCTCTCATATCACTAGATATCTCAGAAACACCTAATAAACCACTTTGATTGTTTAAAATATTTGTAAATTCTTCTATTGATATATTTCCTTGCTTACTTATAAAATTATGAATCGATGGATCTATATCTCCACTTCTAGTTCCCATCATTATTCCAGCAAGCGGAGTCAATCCCATTGAAGTATCAATTGATTTAGAATCTTTTATAGCACAAAGACTAGCTCCATTACCTAAATGTAAATTCACAAATGAAACTTTATCTTTGTTCAATATTGTTGATAGTTTTTTGGTGATATATTCGTGTGAAATACCATGCGCTCCATATTTTTTTATACCATATTCTTCTGTCAGTTTTTTTGGTATTGCATAAGTATAGTTAATTTTTGGTATCGATGTATGGAAAGCAGTATCAAAATCTGCAGATAATTTTGCACTTGGAAATACTTTTTGAAATGCTTTTATTGCTTGTATTGCTCCTGGATTGTGTAATGGTGCATAAATTGAGCATTTATCTATTAATTCTATTTCTTTTGAACTTAGTTTGGTTGTTTTATTGAAATATTGTCCACCTTGAACAACTCTAAAACCAATGTTTTCAATCTCTGATTTATTTTGAATTAAATTGACCTCTTCAAATAATTTATAAACAGATTCTACTGCTTCTTTATGATTTTTCATTTCAATATTCAATGTTTTTTTGGAGTTGCTAAAATTTATTGTGATACTACTTCCTGGAAGATTAATTCTTTCTGCTATACCGCTTGCAATTAAATTTAAATTATCTTTGAAAAATAAACTAAATTTTATTGAACTACTACCTGCATTTATAACTAATATTTTATTCATAATAATTCCTTTCTTTTATTAATAGTTTGTATATAATCGTTTAAAGTTTTTTTGGTTTTTAAAAAAATAAGATACATAAATATCATTAAATGTAAATCCTAATTCAATAAAACTACCTAATGCTATTTCAAAAATTTGGTGAATTTGGTTCTTAATTAAACTAGTTTGATTTTCTTTAATGAAAATCATTAGTTTTGAAATTTCAATGAATAAGTTTTGAAATTGCTCATTAATATTATTGGAAATAACCTTAGGATTAATTATAGGTTCAACATCATATATATATGAAAGATTAATTAAAAAGTGCAATAAATCAGCAAATTCTTCTTTAATTTTTTCATTATCAACATTTTTATTCATCTTCCAGTATTTAAAACTTTGAACTTCATTAACGTATTCACCTGCTTCTATAATTAAAGCAAGAACGCGTTGGACTAAAACTTCTTGTTCGGTTAGATTTGGTTGTGTTATTTTTCTTTTTTCATCTATCTTTTTATCTAATTTTTTTTGAAGTTTAAATAGTGTTGTTAAATCCATATTAATATTATATATTACTTTTTTTATAAAAAATAAATTATCGCATAATGCGATAATTTAATTATTCGTATTCATCATAACTAAAGTCTGTTTCATATGAATTTTCTGATTCAACTTGTTCATCATAAGTTATATCCATAACTTCATTTAAATCAACATCAGATAAAACATTAACTTCTTCATCCATAGGATTAGATGGGTCATATTTATTAGTGAAATATGATTTTGGATCACGAATATCATATTTACCTCTTAATTCGTAATTAGAATTAGTTCCAGCAGGTATTTTATGACCTAATATAATATTTTCCTTTAATCCTTCAAGTTTATCAGATCTATTTCCTACTGCTGAATTAACTAAAATTTTAGCTGTTTCTTGATATGAAGCTGCAGAAAGTCATGAATCTGATAGTAATGGTACTTGTTTAGCACCACGTATTTTGACTTCACCAAAAGCAGGTTTTTTACCTTCTCTTAGCAGTCTTCCATTTTCTCTTTGATATACAAAAGTATCTATTAGAGCACCATTAAAGAATTTAGAATCTCCAGGATCAGTTATCATAATTTTTGACAACAATTGTCTGATTATAATTTCTATATATTTATCAGAAATTGTAATTCCTTGCAATCTATAAAGTCTTTGTGTTTCTTTTAATAAATAATTTTGAACTGATCTAGCACCAGCTGTTTCTAATAATTCATTTAAGATAATAGGTCCTTCGAAAATCTTTTGTCCAGGGATAACATTATCTCCAATTTTAACTCTTTGTTTTTGTGAAAGTTTTCCTTGGTATGTTTCAATAGTTGTATCTTCTGAATTAGATACTTCTTTTTTAACTTTTACTTCTATATTATCACTTGTTTGACCATCTTTTGTTTTGATTTGTTCAATAGAAATTACAGTACCTTTGACTTTAGAAATAACAGCAGGTTTTCCTCATGGGAAATCATATGCATCAATTAATTCTATTAATCTACCAAAACCACCAGTAATATCTTCAACACCAGCAACCCCTCCTGTATGGAATGTACGCATAGTAAGTTGTGTTCCTGGTTCTCCTATTGATTGAGCTGCTATAACCCCTACTGCTTCCCCAATACTTACAACTCTATTTGTTGCTAAGTCCTTACCATAACAATGTTTACATACACCATTTCTTGTATGACAAGATAAAATTGATCTAATGTCAACTACGTCAAGTTTCAGTTCATTAACTATTAAATCTGCGATACTTGGAGTTATTAATGTATTTGCATTAACTACTATATTACCGTTTTTATCATATATGTTTGTATTTGTATATCTACCTTCAATTCTATCTCATAACGATTCAATGATTGTATTTGTTTTTGTATCTTTTATAGCTTTAACTTTAAATCCAAAGTCTGAACCACAATCTTCTTCTCTTACAACAATACCTTGACCTACATCTACTAATCTACGAGTTAAGTAACCTGATTTAGCTGTGTTTAAAGCAGTATCTGTTAATCCTTTACGAGCACCATGAGTTGATGAGTAAAATTCATAAGCAGTCAGACCCTCTAAGAAAGAAGATTTAACAGGAATTTCAATTGTTGAACGAACAACTCGATCGTTTTCAGCGTCAGCTTTTAAAACTTTAGTGTTGTTTGACATCAATCCACGCATACCCGCTAACTGTGTGAAGTTAGAAGCATTACCACGTGCACCAGAAGTCATCATCATAAATAAAGGATTATCAATATCTTGTTTTGTTATATTTTTTAAATCCTTTTCTATTTCTTCTTTAATTTTCGATCATGATTGAATTGTTAAATTATAACGTTCATCATCTGTTAAATATCCATTTGCAAAAAATTCTCACAATTTTTCAGTATGTTTATTACCTTTTTCTATTTTTTCTTTAGTTGATGGTAATGTAATAACATCATTCATTGAAATTGTTGTTCCTGATATTGTTGAATATTTAAAACCTAAGTCCTTAATTTTATCTAGAACACTTGAAACATAATTAGTATATTTAAATCAAACATTTTCTAATACATTTGTATAATCATCAATAGTTCATTCACCTTGATAATTTTGTTTTATGTATTTATAAATTAGTTTTTCGAACTCTTCTTTAATAAAGTCATCTAATAATTCTACGTGCTCTAACGGAATTGGTTCGTTATTAAAATCTTTTAAGTGTAAACAATCTTCATATTTAAAATCTCAATTAATTGAATTTGTATCATTAATAATCTTTGCCAAATCTTCCATGTTGATTATTGAAACATATTCTTCATATATTTTTCTTATTATCTTAGCGATGTCTTTTTTGTTTAATGGATTATTTAATTCCATTCTATTGATAATTTCTTTAAAGTTATCTCCATAAGATAATGTATATCTTTCAATATCTTTAACTGAAGTGTGTAAAACTTCTTTTTCTACAATATTTTGTGTTCCATCGTTATTTAATTTATAATTTTTTTCAACGTATTTACCAAAAATAAATTCAAAATCTTTTGGTAAAACATTATTTAAAATAAATTTACCTACTGTAGAAATAATATATGGTTTTTTAACTCTCTTTGCTAATTTTGGTTTGTTAATTGAATCTAAAGGTAATACAACTCTTGAGTGTAATGTAACATAACCTCTTTCATACGCTAACATCATTTCATCAAAAGATGAGTAATAATTTCCCTCTCCTTTTGCATTACTTTTTTCTATAGTTAAGTAGTATAAACCTAAAATCATGTCTTGTGATGGGTTAATGATAGGTTCACCATCTTTAGGTCCTAAAATATTTTTAGAAGCTAGCATAAGTTCTTTTGCTTCTCTAACAGCAGCATCAGAAATAGGAACATGAACTGCCATTTGATCACCATCGAAGTCAGCATTAAACGCTGTTGTAGATAATGGATGTAATTTAATAGCTTTTCCACGGATTAAAACAGGATAAAATGCTTGAATAGATAAACGGTGTAAGGTAGGAGCACGATTTAATAATACAGGTCTTCCCTCTATTGCTTTTTCAACATAAGGTCAAATTTTTGAATCAAGTGATTCAATTAATTTTTTAGCTGTTTTAACGCTAGTTACTGTTTCTTCATTTTTGATTAACTCTTTAATTATTAAAGGTTCAAATAATTTTGCAGCCATATCACGAGGGATCCCTACTTCATACATTTTTAAGTTAGGTCCACCTACTATAACACTACGGCCTGAATAATCCACACGTTTTCCAAGTAGGTTTTGACGGAATCTTCCTTTTTTACCTGCAAGAGCATCTGAAATTGATTTTAATGGTTGTCCGTCTTTTGATGAAACTGGATTAGGTTTTTTTCTTCCATTGTCAATAAGTGCATCAACTGCTTCTTGAATCATTCTAAATTCATTTTGCTTGATTAACATTGGTGCATCAGATTCTATTCATTTATTTAATCTGTTATTTCTAATAATAATTCTACGATATAGTTCATTAATGTCAGATGTTGAATGTCTTCCACCATCTAATTGAACAAGAGGTCTTAAATCAGCAGGAATAACAGGTAAGTTATAAATTAACATATCAGTTGGTTTTTGACCTGAACGAATAAATGAACTTATTATTGTTAATCTTTTATATAATTTAGATCTCTCAGTTATTTTAGAATTTGTATAGTTTTTTGGATCTGCTAGTTCTAGGTTAATTGCATCTATTTCACTTTGAACTGCATCTCTTTCTTTTTCTAAATCAATATTTTCCAATAAATATTCAATAGCTTTTGAACCTGTTCCAATTTTTGCTTTTGAATATTCTTCGATAATTTCATTATATAAGTAAAAGTCTATACCAAAAGCTTTTCCGTCTTCAGATTCTGCATATTCAATGAGTTCTTCTAGTGCTGCTTGTATATCTTCTTTTATCTCTGGATCATCATATTCTAAAGTGAGCATTTCTTCTAATACTTCTTGATATATTTTTGCAGCTTCATTAATATCTATAATAGTATTCTTTTTCAATGATTGAAGATTACCACTTTCTAAAACTATATGTGATTTATAGTATATTAACTTTTCTAAATCAGACTTAGTTACTTGTTTATTTGAATCATATACTCTTAAGCCAAGTAGTTTCGAAATAATGGAATGGTCTATTTTGAAAAATCAAAAATGCACCACAGGATTGTGTAATTTAATATGACCCATTCTACTTCTACGTGAAATTTTAGGTAAGATAACTGGTTTATATTTTTCACACTGAGGTAATTTGGTACAAATTGTGTTTTCTTCTGTTTTTCTATATTTAGTATTACAAATAGGACATTTATAGTCAGTTACAGGACCAAAAATTAGTTCATCAAATAATCCATCTTTTTCAGGTTTATAAGTTTTGTAATTTATTGTTTCAGGTTTTTTTACTTCACCACAAGATCATTTTTCAACATCTTCTCTTGTTGCAAGAGAAAGTATAATTTTTTTGATACCTGTTGCTTTATCAAAATAATTTCTACTCATTCTCTCCTCCTATTGTATCTACTTCAAACTGCAACATATCAAATTCAGTAAGTTGCTCTTCTTCATTGTTATTATTTGAAAATTCTAATTTTAATCCTAAACCTTTTAGCTCATAACTTAACACATTGAATGATTCAGGTGTCCCAGGAATAGGTAAATCTTTCCCTGTTACAAGAGCACTATATAATGCATTTCTACCTAAAATATCATCAGATTTATAGGTAAGAATTTCTTGTAAAACATTAGTAGCACCATATGATTCTATAGCTCATGTTTCCATTTCACCAAATCTTTGACCACCATTTTGTGATTTTCCACCCAGTGGTTGTTGTGTTATTAATGAATAAGGACCAACTGAACGACCATGCATTTTATCATCAACCATATGATTTAGTTTTAACATATACATAATACCGACTGAAATTGGTTTGTCAAATTTATTACCTGTAATCGGATCGATGACTACTTGTTTACCAGATTTATCTAACCCTGCCTCGATCAGTGCACTCTCAATATCTGTTTTTTTAACTCCATCAAATGAAGGTGTAACAAATTTTTCACCTAATTTCTTAGCCGCCATCCCTAAGTGTAATTCTAGAATTTGACCTATATTCATACGTGAAGGTACACCTTGAGGATTTAACATTATATCTAATGGTGTTCCATCTTCTAAATATGGCATATCTTCTTCTGGTAAGACAATAGAAATAACACCTTTATTTCCATGACGACCTGCCATTTTATCACCAACTTTAATTTTTCTTTTTTGGGCAACTGAAACTTTTACTATTTTTTCAATTCCTTCATCTAATAAATCATTATTATCTCTTGATAAAACTTCAACATGAATTACTGTTCCACCATGACCATTTTTTACTTTTAATGATGTGTCTTTAGTATTCGAAGAACGCACATTTAATATATTTTGTAATAATTTTTCTTCTTGAGAAGGATTTTCTTCAGCTTTAGGAGATGTACGACCTACTAGCACATCACCAGGTAAAACCTCAGAACCAACACGAACTATACCGTGGTCATCTAAGTGTCTTATTGAGTATTTTGATACTTGAGGAATATCTCTTGTTAAAGTGTCATTCCCTGCTCTAGAACTTCTAAATTGAATAATTTGCTCTTCAATATGTATAGAAGTAAAAACATCATCTTTGACTAAACGTTCATTAATAATAATAGCATCCTCGAAATTATAACCATTTCAAGTTGTAAAACCTACTAACACATTCTTACCTAATGCTAATTCACCATCTTTAAATGAAGAGCCATCAGTTAATAAATCGCCTGCTTCTACTTTTTGTCCTTTTTTAACTATAGGTCTTTGTTGAACAATGGTTCCCTGATTACTTCTTTCAAAGTTTCTCAATGAATACTTATCTGTAATACCTTTTAAATTATCGCTTCCTGGTCTTTCAATATGTATTTTTGAACCATCTACGTATGTAACAACCCCGGAATTTTTAGCAACTAAATTATATGATGAATATCTAGCAATATCATTTTCGATTCCTGTGGCAATTAAAGGTGCTTCAGTTTCTATTAACGGAACAGCTTGGCGTTGCATGTTTGAACCCATAAGAGCACGGTTAGCATCATCGTTTTCTAAGAATGGAATTCCTGCAGCTGCCAATGATACCATTTGTCTTGAAGAAACTTCTAGAAAATCAACATCCTCAGGTGAACCAATTAAATAGTTGTAGTCTCTTCTTATAGTTAAAGAAGGTGAAACTATTCTGTTAGATTCATCGACTTCAACAGAAGATTGAGCAAATGAATAACCTATTTCTTCTGATGCAGTTAAATATCTAAGATCTTCATAATCTATAACACCATTATTTACTTTGTAATATGGAGTTTTTAAAAAACCTAATTTGTCTACTTGAGCAAATGTCGCATAGTTCAAAATCAATCCGATGTTTAATCCTTCTGGAGTTTCTATTGGACAAATTCTTCCATAATGAGTTGAATGAACATCACGAACTTCGAATTGAGCAGTATCACGACTTAAACCACCTGGCCCTAGTGATGTAACACGACGTTTGTTAGAAATTTCAGCTAACGGATTTATTTGATCCATAAATTGTGAAAGTTTTGAGGTATTGAAGAAAGACTTCATTTGGTTTGTTATTAATTTATTATTTGTAACATTTTTTGCAGTTACTTTACTTGCGTCTTTGGCTCCTATACGTTCAGAGGTTGTTTTAGCTAATTTTGTTAGTGAAATCATTAATTGTGATTCTAATAATTCACCAACAGAAACTATACGCTTATTAGTTAATGAATCAGGGTCATCATCCTGACCAACACCGTTTGTTAAATTAAAATAATAACTAATAGCTGCTATAATATCTGAAATCAATAAGTGCTCTTCAGTAGACCTTGGATCATTACCTATTACTATAACTGGAATTTCTGGTTTAGTTTCCATTCATTTTTTAGATGGATAAACTTTAATTTTAATTACTTTAATACGTTTCTTTAGTTCAGGATTGATTGCAGGATGATTTTTATCTACTTCTGGTTTATAAACTCTGTAATACACATGTTCTGGATTTACATCATCTAATTTTTCAGATGAACATACCTTATTATTGAATCAATCTTGAATTTCATTTGCTTTTTTAAAGTCAATGAATGTTCCTTTTTCTAATAAAATATCACCTGCTTTGTTTTTTATGTCTTCTGCTAAATATGTATTAGTAATTCTATCTACTAATGACAATTTTTTATTTAACATATAACGACCTGTTTCGGAAAGGTTGTATCTTTTCTTATCAAATAACATTCCTGATAAAAGTGATTTTTTAGCTTCTTCTGTATCTCTATCACCTCTACGAATAATTTTAAAGATATCTTCTTGTGCTAAATTAATCATTTCTTCATGAGTTAATTCTTTATTACTTACTATTTTGTCTTTTTTAAGAGTTTCTTCTAATAAAGGATTATCACCAAACATTTTAGTCATTGACTTAGGTGTAAATCCGAATGAAACAAGAAATGTTGATAATGATATATTTTTGTTTTTATCAACCTTAACTTTAACTGTGTCAAGATTTGAAGAAGTGACTTTATGTGATAGTTCAAATCATGAACCCATTTTTGGTAGAATTTCTAATTTGTTGAATAAGTCATCAGATTGTTTGTTACGAACTCCGACCCCAAAATAAGCACCAGGAGATCTGATTAACTGACTTACTATAACTTTTTCAGAACCGTTTATTATGAAACTCCCCCCGGAAGTCATATAAGGTATTTCACCTAATAAAACAGTTTCATCCTTTAATTCCCCAGACTCAATGTTTTCAATTCTTAAGTCATAATAAATACGTGAACTAAAGTTCATTCCTTTAACTTTACATTTATTAATTTCTTCACCTTCACTAGTTATTTTTTTAAAAGGTAAATCTATTTTTAATGATGATTTAATATATTCGATTTTTATTTTACCTGCAGTAATAGGGTAAATTTCCATTAAAGATTTTTCAATCCCATTTTTCATAAAATCAGCAAAACTTTCTTTGCTTGTATTTAAAAGATCAAACAATGGCAATGATTTTTTTGTAATTGAATAATCACGTCTTATTGTTTTTGGTCCAAATTGGCGATATTTATATTTTTTTTGATCCATTTTTCCTCCAGATTATATTATTTTATATTTATATATAAAATAGTGTTGTAATTATATCAATTTTCTTGTTTTCTTTGAATAAAAAGAAACATTAAAATAAATTAACTTTTAATGCTTTATTTTAGTTAAAAAAAGATACAAAATCTTCTTTTTTAAATTTATTTTAATAAACAAATATACAATTTCTGTTAAGAAATATAGAATTATTGCAGGAAGAAAAATTGGTACAATTTTTCCGTATTCAGCAAATTTTTCATAAGATTTCACTAGTAAATATAAATTTATGTTTGCAAAAATCCCATATGTTATAACATTTCTAAATGTACCTTCAAATTCAAAAGCAATTAATGAAATAATTTCCTTGATATTTTTCATAATTAAAATATTTTTATAGATAAAAAATCTTGAATAACCTAAAGTAATTCAATGTTTAATTATACTGATATCCGTTTTATTGATAACTTCTGCAAACTGTTTGCTTAATGTCCTAAAAATTATTATGATTAAACTAGATAATAAAGCAAAATTAACATCACTAAAGGTACTAAATAATATGTAATAAACTATAACTGGAATTGTCTTTAACAAAGTTATAAAAAATCTAAATGGAAGAAATATATAAATACTAAATAATTTTTCACTCATAAATAACGAAATAAAAAAAGCAAATATAGAACCTATATATAAAGAAGTATAAGTTAACTTAAATACATCTAAATAAATCATATAAATACTTGGTTTGTTTAAGATATCACTAAAATTAGGATTCAAAAAACCTTTTAATCACAATCACAATAATTTTCAATTTGTTTGATAATCATATATATCAATCAAATTTCAAAACAGAAGAATTAACAATATTAAAAATAAAAAAAGATAAATTATTTTTTTATAATTATATTTAAGTGACTTGTTTGTGTTTATATTAACTTTATTAATTAAAATTCCTACAAATAAGTATTTGTTTAAAAGAAATAAAATTAATTCAAAAAGCATAATAAAAATAACTATATAAAGTATTGAAATACTTAAAAATTCAAACTTTGTTTCATAATACTTGAACAAAAAACCTATTCCCACTATTCCTATTGAACCTAAAATGCTATTTCATCTCAAATTAGATTCAATTGACATCAAACTATGCATTATGAATTTATTTTTATTATTAATGACAATATGTAGTCAAAAACTTTTAAATCTTTTTTGCTCTAAATTTATATGTATTCAAAAGGATTTTGTATCAGAAGCTTCTATAATGTCACAAAAATATCTGTGCATCCATAATCATGTGGAATAGAAAAATATAATTGTTGCTATTAGTTGTCCCTTAAAAATATTTGAAAATAATGTAATTGCAATTAAAATAGGAAATGATCTTAGAAAGATTATTAAAACTCTTATTGTAAAAGAAATATAATTTTTCTTTCTTATATTTAAAACACTAAAATAACTTGTTATAAAGGCAAGGAATAAACCTAAAACAGAACCACTGAAAACTACTTTTAGTGTAATTCATAAAAGTCTAAGGTTTATAATTCATAAATTTTCTTTAAATGAAGTTGAATCATCGCTTTGGAATTTAAATAAATTTGTAATATAGTTTAAAAATAAATTTAATCCATATGAAGAAAATTTAAAATTAAAACTATATAAAAAATAAAATAAAATCAATATAGAAAAAAGAAATAATATAAAAAAAGTTACTTTCTTCGTTTTTAGAATATTATTAAATTTATATCTAGTCAAAATAATCCATCAATTCTTTTATATTGTAATTTTCTTTTAAATGTATACTTTTTATTTCTTGATTTTTTATAGCTATAATTTTATCTGTATACTTAATAGCATCATTCAAATTATGAATAGAAAGAATTATTATTTTCTCTTTTTTTAATTCTTGCAAATATTCGTAAACTTTTTGAGAATTTATATAATCTAAATTCGAAGTTATTTCATCACCTAATAAAATCTCAGTGTTATTAATTAAATTTATAATTAAAGAAAATCTTTGTTTTTGTCCTGTTGACAACTTATTTATGGAGGTAAAAATTAAATCTGTTAATTCAAAACAACTGCATAAATCAAAAATTTCTTCTTTTTGTTTTTTTGTAAAAATTTTAAAGGTCTTATAAAACCAATTTTTATATTTTTTATAAAATAGTTGAACATTTTTAAAAAAATCAAGATTCTCAATTAAATTAATCCCATCCTGAATATAAGAAATTTTATTCTTGTATTCTAAAATTTCTTTTTTATTTACTTTGTTGTTAATTAAAGTAGAATTATAAGTTACTTTCCCTGATTTAACAATATCAAAATCAAACAACGCTTTTAAAAGCGTTGTTTTTCCCGAACCACTTTTACCTATCAATCCTACTATTTCATTTTTTTGAAAAGTTATATTGATATTTTTTAAAACTATACTATTATCATATTTTAATGTTAAATCATTAAGTTTAATCATTATTTACCTAAAGTTTTGTTAATTACATCTCAAAATTCTGTTTCTTGATTTTGAATGTATCTATAATCATTAAAGCCATGTTGAGAACCTCATATATCTTGATTATTTTTTCGTAAATTTTGCATTGCTAAACCAAAAATACGTATGATTCTATCTGGAATTCTATTACTAAATAAACCGACATTATAAGGTAAAACTTCCGTTGTAATAAAGTACTCTATTTTTTGATTTGATCTTTCACTTGAAAGTTCAAATCTATCACTATTTGGTTTATATTTAGTATAAGAATAAGAACCCTCATTATCAAAGAAAATTCTTGAATCAATATAATTAGGCGTATTCATTTGTTTGAATTCACCTTGTTTTATTAGTCCTTTTGTTATTAAATAAGCAAAAGAAATAAATTTATTTCCAAAATGCTTTTTAAATAATGCTTCAGGTAAAATATATTTACTTCCCGAACTTGGTTTTCCGACTACTAATCCATATTTTAAGAATTCTTCGAGATTTTTATCTTCTCAAGCCTTTTTAATTAAATTTCTTTCTTCTTCAGAACCTAATATAACCATTACACCACGTTGATATGGAACATTTTTATTAGAATAAAATTCTGTATAGATAGAACCATTTCATTTATTTTTTTCTTCTCAAGTACTTCTTGGATATAAATGAAATAATTCATTTTCTTTTTGAGCTATTTTTCTTAAATCGTCATTTATACCATCTTGATATTGATTAATTTGATTATCTTTATTTTTAAAGTCATATTCAATATCACCCTTAAATTGTTTAGAAAGTGTTTGAATACCTACTTTTAAATTGTTTTTCTTAATCCTATCCTTATTATTTATTAAATAACCTGATGAGATAAATGCAAAATCGACATTTCCTTTTAAAATATCTATTGAATTTGTTTCATATGAATCATCATCACCTTTGAAGTTAATTTGAACTTTAAAATCACTTCCTAATTGTTGAATTTCATTGTTTAATCTTTTTTCTAATTCTAGTTTAAAATCTGTTTCATTATTAAATTCACCTAAGATATAAGGTGCTAACATATTGATTTTTAATAGTTTGGTTTCTGTTTCTTTTTTGCAAGAAGTTAATGAAACAACAGAAATTAAAGGTAAACTCAAAAATAAAGAATTAAGTATTTTTTTTAATAACATTTTTTCCTTTCTTAAAAGACAAGAAAAAACGACTCACCACGCTAGCATTATCTAGTTCGGCTAATAAGAGTATTTCTCAACCTGCTTAAATGTGAAATAATAAAGCAAGTACCCCTGTCTTTGTTTATATTATACTAAAATATTAATTCATCTTCTTCTAATTGAGCATTTTTATTTTCTTGATTATTTATAAATTTCGTATATTCATTCATAAAAGACAAATCATAAATATTTTTATTCTCATAAAAAAATATTTCTCATTCTTTTTCAAAAAGAATATAATCTTCTTCAGTAAGCATTTCTGATTTTTCATTATAATATGATTCTTGCAATGTAATATCTAATTCTTTTAAAAGCAGTGACTTTGATTCACTTATCTCTTTTTGTTCTTTTGATAAAAATTCAAAATACTTATAATTTTCTAAATTTAACTCGTTGGATAAAAAAATTTGATCAAATTTATTTAGCAATGTTTCTTCTTTATTATCTAATCATATATAAGGAATTTTTTTTCAATCAACTATATTATTTAAAATTCTCAAGAATTCTTTTTTATATTCTTGTTTTACTTCTGAATTAATTGTGTTTATTATAAAAAGAAAAGTGCTTTTATTTAAAAGAATATTTATAAAATTTAATTTAAGTGAAGTTAATTCAGAAATGTCCTCGAAAGATATTAAATCAAGCAAGGGTATTGATGATAATTTTATGATTCAAATTAGTTGATGTATTGTCGATATATTATTAACAACATTATTTGTTAGCACAAAGTTTGAAGTAGAATATTTATATAAAATAAAAATAATTCTAGTAATTCAAGAATTTTTCAAAAAGAACAAATAGTTTTCTATTGATTTCAATTCTTTGGTCTTTTTATTTTTATCACTTATTTTTGTGTTTTTATTAATTTTTTTGTTAATTAACATTATTTTTTTTATAAAATTATCTAAATTGTTTGTTATTCTTTTCTTTTGAATTCTTTTCTTAAATAATGAATTATTATATAAGTTATGTTGTATTTTTCAATTCCATTTTAATTCTGCTGATATATTATTAATTCTTTTTTCTACTATATTTATATCATTATAAAAATCGTTATTTGAATTAAAATAAATTATGTTTTCACTTATTTTTTTATTTTCATTTTTTAACTTTCTTATATACTGTTTAATTTCAATTAATTTATCTTTATTTATATTAAAAACAGATGAAAAATAAGAACTAAATTCTGAATTAATTATTTTTTTTATATTTTTTATAAAAAAAGATGAATCACTATTAATTTTAAAAGAAAACCTCATATAGTTTAATAATTGAGTTTTTTGTGTTATTAATGAATTTAAATATTCAATATCATTACTAGAAAACAAATATATTTTGTTTTTAATTTTTTTTAAATATTTAATTAAATATTTTTTTAAAAAATAATTAATTATTATTTCTTTATCTGAGATACCATTTTTTTTATTATAAGAAATCGTTTTATTAATCTTTAAAATATCAGAATTATGAGTTCTTATTAAATTCAAAAATATTAAATTTGTATTCTTTTTAACTTCCTTTATATATTTTTCCAAATATTTAATTTCAAATAAATTTGTCTTTTTTCTTATGTTATTTTTTACAAAAAAAAGAGACTTTTGATTTATTTCTTGAATATACTTGAATCTCATTTGGTTTAAATTTAAATCACTCTTAATAAAACTTCTTTCAGTTGATTTGTATTCATAATAAAAAGTTAAAATAAGATTTTCCAAAGAATATAGAAAATCAAATTGTTTTGTTAGTGTTTCATTAACATAATCAGTTAATAATTCATTAAAATTATCAATAGATTGTGCTAAGTCATTTTTTTTGTTGTTAAGTTTTGTTTGCAATTCAAAAAGAATCGGATTATATGACTCATTAATTGAAATAAAATCATTAAAATGTTCGCTTAATAATTTATAAAGTCTATTTTTAAATGTTATGTCTTCATTTTTTAGAATTCAGTTTAATTTTTCAAAAAAACCTTCATCATAAATCTTATTTTCATTAATTTTATTAAATAAGGTATTTAAATTTATTTCTTTGTTATTGTTTAAATAGAAATTTAAATTATCATTTAGGTTAAATATTTTTACACCGTTGTTTTTGCTATTTTTAATTGACTTAATTAAGTTATTATTGTCAAAAAAATGAAGAACTCAATCATTATTAAATGTAGAAAAATCAATATTTTCTTTTTGCAACAAAAATAAGTTTTTATAGTTAGTTATTTTACCAAAATTATTTTTACTGTCATTAATGTTTAATTTGCTATCTTTTAAAAAATTATTATTAGTAAATAAGAAGTTTTGTGTTTTCATAATATTTAATATGATAATTTATTGTTTTTATTAATTAATTTAGAAACGATTGAATATGTATAAAAGATAACAAATGTATTAAATCAAATTTTAATAGGACCAGATAAAACGTGTTGTGAAATTCAAACAAAAATGTCTTTTGTTTGTCCATTCCCTAATGAAATTAAATCAGCAAACGAAAGAATAGGAATATTAACCAATTCTAAAAATGAGCAAAACACAACAATCGGAACTAACTTTAAGTATGTTTCTGTTTTAAATCTAAAACGAGAATAAACTAAAAAACACATCATCATCACTGTTCCTGAACACATTAAACCTATCAATGCATATCTGTTTCTTATTAAACCATCTTGAATTGCATATTCTGGTGCTATCATTATAAATCAAGATATAGTTGAAATAACAATTACTAATAATAATAAACCTACAAACAAGTAAATATTACTTAAGGTATTATATGTAGTTAAGTCATTTATATATTTCTTTTTATTATTTAAAGAAATTATTTTATTAGCTATTTTATTCATTTTACTATACTGATTATTAGACTTCAATATTTTATATTTAATAATGTACAAATTAATTTTTTGTCCGATTCTTTGAATTCTAAAATCTTTACTAAATGCAGTTTTGATTATTTGATTAAAATACATACCAAATAGTCCGGCTATTAAGCCGTTTACTGCTGTTGCCAATGTATAAACTAAATTATAACCAGCAGGTGGAATAAATAATAAGGATAAAAAATCACTAACTATTCCTACAAATATACCTATAATAGGACCAAAAATAAAACCAGTTATTTTAACAGGTAAACCAATAAATGAAAACTTATATGTAGGCAAGTTAACAATAGGAACTATTTGTGCTACAACTATTGTAAAACTAACTGAAATAGCAATCAATATACCTACTAAAACCATATTCTTAATAGTTCATTTAGGAAATAAAGATATTTCTTTTCAAATATTGTTATTCTTTACCTTATATAATATTTTTTTCATAGTTTAATTTTATAATAATATAAGAATTTAATAATAAAAATAAATTTAGTTCAAATAAATAGAAATTACTTTTGCTTTCTTTTTAAAAGAATATTATGGTTTGTATTTTTATATTTGAATAAATTAAGTAATTCTTCTAAGTTATTTTCATTTATTAATTCTGTTGGTTGGATTTCTTGTTCATCTATGTTTTTAAAGAAATCTTCTATTTTACTGTATTTTATAAAATGAATATTTGAATTTAAGGTATTTTGTTGAATTTGAATTTCTGTTTCATCTGATATAACGAATAAAGAAAAATACAAAATCTCTTTATTCAACTTATTTAATAAATAGTTAACATTATTTTGATTTTCTAAAATAAAATTCTTAATAATTTTTTTCTTATGTGGTTTTTTATTATCGTTAAAATAAAATTTCTCTGAAACAGAATCGCCTGTTATTATTCCTGTTAACGATAAGATTTCAACAAAAATAATAAAAGATTCTGTTATTAGTAAATTTATATTTTGTATATTCTTCTTTTTGCCTTTAAAATATAGATTTTCTTTAATTAAATATTTTTGGTTTAAAGATGTTTTTATTTTAGAAATCACTTCTTCTTTAAATAAGAAATTTTTAGTTAGTTCTTTTTGTTTTATGTGTTTTTTAATTAACAATAAAATTGATGATAAACATGTTATACATAAAAATAAAACTATAAAGAAAATAGTTAATATAAAATGATCTTTTTGTGCCATATAATCCTTAATAATAAATAAAATAAAATTGAACTTATTTTTGTTCAATTTTATTTACTGGTTTTGTTTTGCTTAATTTTTCCATATGTTCTGATTTATAGTTTTTATATGAGATAACTTTAATAATAAACGGATTGATTCATCTTTGAGTTATTCCTTGAACAAATAAATAAAACACTGGTGCTAAAATACCTCCAAGCATTAATGAAATGGTAGCTGAAACTACTGAGTTGTAATATAATTTTGCACCATCAAAATTTGCTTCAGATGAAAACATACCAACTATTTTTTTTATTTGTTCTGTTCCATTTGATAAATCTTCAAATACTAAAAGTGGTAATTGTTGTGCTAATCCTCTAAATGGATTTATGGCAGCCGAACCACCTAGTATACCCATTCAAACGCTCATTGAAATAATGAACATAATAAATAAATCACGATATTTTCCATTTATATTAGGAGAAAAAATCGGAAATAATAAAACCGCTGTCATAACTAATTCTATAAAAAATATTCAAGTAGAACCACTTAATAAAGCAGATTGAGAGTTCGAAACACCCTGGAAGTCCGGAAAGGCTTTTTTAGCAGCTGTTATTGCATCAAATGGAAGATTTGAAAAATATCCAACATGACTTTCGTTTGTTAATTTTCCTACTCCGTAAATTATGGCACCAGCTGTTATTGCACCCAATAATTGAATAAAAATTTTATAAACTACATATCATCCTGTTTGACTACCATTTAAATATCTAAAGAAACTAACAGTCGGATTTAAATCACAACTTCATCTTAAGAAAATAAATAAAACTAATCCTACAGCTATAAAACCTGCATAAAATCCAACTATGATGTTATGAATTAAATATTCTTCTATTCTAAATATATGCCCATCTGATACTTTAATTATTGTATTTAAACCTGCTAATAGTAATGATAATAATATTGTACCAACATATTCTGAAATACCATGAATTACTCAAGTTTTAACATCTTTTGGTTTTTCAGAATTTATTCTATCTGTTTTTTTTAACTTAAAAAAACTAAAAATACTTGTTTTTTCTTCATTTATGTTTTGATTAACCATTTTTTATTTTTCCATTTTCCATTACAAATAAAGCATGTGTAAAATCTCCATTTTGTGCTGCATCTGCATTTTCTAATGTAGTTTTAGCAATTTGTGTTAATGCTAAATCAGTCAAGAAAGCTTGATGCGATGTTATGATTACATTATCCATTTCAATTAGTTCTTTTCAATCAGGATCGATTTGTTTTAAATCATCTATTCTTGAAGAAACATCTTCATAAAATCTTCCTTCTTCTCTTTCGAGAACATCAGTTGCTAAACCACGAATTTTACCTGATTTCAATCCTTTAATAACTGCTTTAATATCTAATATTTCACCTCTTGCTGTATTTATAATAATTACATCTTGTTTCATCTGAGTAATGGCTGCTTCATTAATTAAATATTTAGTCGAAGCAAATAAAGGAAAATGTATTGATATAAAATCACTTTTGTTTAATAATTCAGTCAAACTAACGAATTCTATTCCTAATTGATTTGCTAAGTCAGGGAAATTTTCTTGAGCAAATGAGTCATAAACTAAAACTCTTGCACCTGTTGCTTTTGCAATTCTAATAAATGTTTGTCCTATTTTTCCTGAGCCTATAACACCGATAACTGAATTACCTATACATTTACCATCTAAGCCATTTAATGAAAAGTTATATTCTTTTACTCTTTTATTTGCTATTAATAAATTTCTATTTAATAATGATAAACCTGCAAATGCAAATTCACCTATACTTTCAGCTGAATAGTTAAAGATTCTAAACACTTGAATTCCTAATTCATTTGCCTTTTTAACATCTATTTTGTTATATCCCATCGATCTTTGGAATCAATATTTGACACCTAATTTAGATAAAACTCCCAAAATTATTTTGTCTCCATATGTGTTAACAAAACCACAAACAGCATCATAACCTTTTGCTAAATGAGCAGTGCTTAGGTTTAAATTTTCCTTAAAAAATGTAATTTCATGTCTGTTATTATTGTATTCATTGAAGTATTTAATATCATAATCCTTAGCATCAAAAAACGCTATTTTCATTTTTACTCCCTTTATAAATATTATATAAATTCAAAAGTGTAAAAATTATACAACATTTTTTTATTTTTAAAGTTAATAATTAAAGTTATAAATAAACTAAAAAGGTGTTATATTTTAGTAATAAATAAGTTTTTTTATATATAAATTTTGTATGAAAGATATTATTTTATTACTTAGTTATAAATACAAAGGTAATCAATATGAGATTTATAAAAATCTAAAAAAAGGAATTAAATTAGACAAAAAACAAATAAAAGAAATAAAAGATGGTTTGAATAAAAAAGATATAAATTTTATTAGTATAATAGATGAAAGTTTTCCTAAAGAGTTCTATGAAATGAAAGAATGTTTATTTGGTTTTTTTTATAAGGGTAATTATAAACTGATGCAAAATAATTCAAAATTTTACATAATTAATGAAATTTGAGATGAATATACTTCTAAAATAATCAAAAATTCTCTGAATCAGCTTGTTCAAAATTCTGTTTTAATAACTAATAATTATAAGAAAACTGAAAATCAGTTTATTAAATTGTTTAGAACTTTAGGGGGTAAAATAATACATATAGCAAAAGAGGGATTAGATACATTTGATTTTAGTGAAATTAATTTAGAAAACGAGTTAGTTATAAGTCAATATCCATTAAACACTCATCCAAAAATAGATTTTTTCAAATATTCTAATTATGTTAGTGCTACTTTATCTAAAACTTTAATTTCCTTTTCGATGAAAAATAATTCAAAAGCTAATCATTTAATTAATTCATTTTTAAATATCGGAAAAGATATATATTGTTTCCCGGGAAATGGAATTGATAATGAAAATAATAAATTGATAGAATCTGGAGCTAATATGATTTTGGGAGTTTCTAAAGTAATTAATATTTAACAAAAATCTATTTTCAATTTCATTTTTATATAAAAAACAAAACAACATTGTGTAAATTATTTTTACTCAGTATTGTTTTGTTTTTTTTTAGTTTTGATTTAGTTTTTTTCAGGATAAACTGAAACATACTTTCTATTTTTTTTGTTTTCAAACTTTACATAACCATTAATTTTAGTAAATAATGTATAATCTGTTCCTAGACCAACATTTGTCCCTGGGTGAACTTTTGTTCCACGTTGTCTATAAATGATTGATCCTGCTTTTGCAAATTGTCCGTCACCTAATTTAATACCTAAACGTTTAGAATGTGAATCACGACCATTTCTGGTAGACCCACCAGCTTTTGTTTTTGCCATCTTCTAATTATCCTTTAATTGACTCGATTTTTACACGTGTATATGGTTGACGGTGTCCTAATTTTCTTTTATGGGTAGACTTAGCATTGTGACGATACACTACTATTTTTTTTGCCTTACCTTGTTTTTCAATTATACCTGTTACTAAAGCATTTTTTAAATATGGTTGTCCTATTTTAGAATCTACTAGTAGAACTTTGTCGAAATTAACTTTTGTTCCTACTTCACCTTCCATTTTTTCAATAAAAATAGTTTGACCTTCTCTTACTAAAAGTTGTTTCCCACCTGTTTCAATTATTGCTAACATGCAACTCCTTAATAAAGTGGCTCGTCTTTAAGGTGAGTAAATATACTGCTTAATAAACCTTTTTAGAACGGTTACTCAAAGGTAACATTGTAATTATATCAAAAAAGTTATATTACACTAAAATATAGTTATATTATTTTTTGATGAATTTGAACTCTTTGTTTCGTAATTTCATTTATATGTATTTGTCTTGTCTTTAATTTCACCTGATGAAGAAAAAGCTGATTTTAATAACCCTACTATTGATGAAAGACTTGATACAAGTAATGAAATACCTGAAAGCATAGAAGTAAATGCAAAACCTACATTTGTATTTTTTAAATCTTCTTCTTTTATCTCTTTTAATTCATTTAATTTCATTTTAGACCTCCATTAAGTAAATTACTTTTTTAAACAGATAAACTAAAAGTTAACTAATGTTCAACAAATTCTGTATTAAATTTACCTATAACTTTATTTATTGTAGAAATAGAAATTCAAATATTAGAATCTATTAGTTTTAAGTCATATAAAATATTTGGAGTTTCTAGCAATAACATTACTGTTTCAATTTTAACTGATTGCTTATTTGTATAACCCGATTTATATCTTTCTATTCTATAAGAATGTCAATAATTAATTAATTTAAAATATGCTAATATTTTCTGAGGGTCACTACTAATTATTGTTAAAGAAACTTTTTTATATTTTGGATAAATTAAATCAATAAATAAATTAACTACTAATATATATAAAAATGTGGTTAGTTCTCTCATTCCAAAATATATTTTAGAATGATTGTGTTTATTTTTTAGTCATTCAAATCTTTCAATTATTTCAGTATCACTATTTAAATTAACACCATTATAACTTGGTGAATTTAATAATTTGAATTTTTCTTCATTTAATAAAGAAAATGGATTGACTGGTTCTTCATATAAATAGTTTGGCTTAATGAATGAAAATATAAAAAGAAATAAGATTGCTGAACAAACACCAATGATAGATAAAATGTGACCAACGCTCTTTTTAGACTTCATAGAGAAATAATATGCAATAATATCAGTTCCACCAGTTGAACCACCGGCTTTTCAAGATAAAGATATTCCGAATGCTATAAATAATGCACCTACTATTGAATAAATAATATCACTTCAATTTGTATATGGTTTATATGAATCAGTAAATGTTATAAATTCATTTATTGATTGTGAAATAATCTTAGATGTGAAAAAGAAATTAGTAATTATTTGACATACCATAAAACATAGTGTCAAGATAACAAAACTTCGCTTTATTCTTCAACCAAATATTAAAAATAATGGTATATTACATGCTAGATAAATTAAAGCAAAATATGGTTTTATAACAGGGAATGAATATTGTAATAATGTAGGAATTCCTGTTACTCCTGATGGAATTGTTTCTGCTCTATTCAAAAATACTTGAATGCCTGCATTAAAAATAAATGCTGCTATAAATATTAGTAAGATCTTTTTTCAATATCTTTTAACTATATTTTTAAGAGATATTGATGCATCCTTATTGTTTAAAAGATGTTTTCCCATCTTATATTTAATTTTTTCACTTCTTTCTTGAACTGCTAAATTACTTAATTCGTCTTTTGATAATTCATTGTTATTTGATTCTAGATTTAAAGAATTTACTGTTTTACAATAATTTTTATAACACATTAGATTTTTTTGGTCTTTTTTTGTTGACTTCTTTAAATTTAAATCTTCTTTTTTTATTTCTTTAGGTAACATAACATAAATTTTATATTTTTTCTTGATTTACAAAATTAATAATTTAATTTTAAAAAAATAATAGGAATTAAGATTCCTATTATTTAGTTTATAAAATTGAATTTTGGTATCTTTTTAAATTATTAACTTTTAGTTTAGGAAAAAATGATGTTCCTATAACACCAAAAATACCTATAAAAATACAGACATCAGCAAAATTAAAAGTACCTAATGTTTTTTTAAATAAATATTCTAAAAAAGGAATATAAAAGACATCTTTGACATAACCATTGAAAATAAAACGATCTAGCATATTACCTAAATCACCCGATAATATAAAACCAATAAACAATCCTTGTAATAATTGTCTTTTATTAACAAAAAAACCATAAAATAAAATTACAAAAAATAAGATAATGCTAAAAAATTGAATAAGAGTTGTATTTCTTGTTTTAGCAAAAGTAACTCCACCGTGTCAGATGCTTCTTATTCCTAAAATTTGAAAATCTTTTCAATCAGAAGAATCAGGATAAATAGATTCAACAGATATATAATGACCATTATTGAGTTTTACTTGCTCTATATTATTTAATGTTTTAATATCACCATGTAAAAATAATAAGTTTTTTGTCAATTGGTCTATCATTAATAAAATAAGAAGAGTTATAAATATAGTTATATATATCTGAATAATTTTAATTTTATTAGATTTAATATATTTAAGAGCTCAAATAATTTTTTTATTCATTTGTTTCCAGAGATTGAATTATGTTATAGCAATTTAAACATAATTCTTTTTTAATTTCAATTTCTTCAAAATGATTTCAACATCTTTGACATTTCATAGATTTAAAAGGACTTACTTTTAATTCATTACTTGGTGTTATTTTCCCAACCATTAATAATGTTTTTAAATCTAAAGTTTGTATTAATTCATTTTGTTTTGGTAAAAATAATTCTAGTTCATTAGAACGTTTTACTTCATTATTTTTAATTGAATTTTCTATTAAAATATTAACTTTAGACCTCAAATCAAAGAATTCTTGATATGATTGTAATATATTAGAATCATATAAAATATCTTTTAATTCAGGTAGTGTTTCTAACATTACTGATTCTTGTTTGTTTTCTAAATTAAAAAATGAATATGCTTCTTCAGTTGTTGTAGGAATAATTGGTGTTAATGATACTATTAAGAATTTTGTTATTTCATACATATTTGTTAAAACCATCATTCTTTCTGTATCATTTTTTTGACGAACGTATAAAATGTCCTTTGTTATTGATAAATAAAAACTAGATAATTCAACTATGTAATTACTTATATATTTAATTACATTAATAAATTTATATTCATCATACGATTTAATAACATTATATTTCAACTCATTTAATTGTTCTTGTATAAATAAGTGAATTCCTGTTCTTTTAAAGTGTGGATTGTATTTAAAATCATTTAAATTACCTAATAAAAACTTTAAAGTATTTCTAATCTTTCTGTAAATTTCAGAATTTTGTTCAATAATTTCGTTTGAAATAGAAACATCAGAAGTGTATTCTGAATTAGCAACTCACATCCTTAAAATATCTGCACCTTGTTTTTGAATAATTTGTAATGGATCTACAACGTTTCCTTTTGATTTAGACATTTTTTCACCTTTTTTATCTACAACAAAACCATGTGAAATTAGGTTTTTATAAGGTGTTTGTTCGGTATAAGCAACTGAATTAATTATTGATGAATTAAATCACCCTCTATATTGATCACTACCTTCTAAATATAAATCATATGGTGCTTTTGAAACTCCATCAATATCACAAGCTATGCTTGAAACACCAGAATCAAATCAAACATCCATAATGTCTGTTTCTTTTTTAAATCCTTTTTCTCTATATTTAATAGGTAATAAATCATTTACATCTTTTTCTCATCATATATCAGTTCCATATTCAGATACTAAATTTATTACATAATCAAATATTTCTTCTTCTATAACAGGATTATTGTCTTTGTCATAAAATACAATAATAGGAACCCCTCAAGATCTTTGACGTGATATAGTTCAGTCACTTCTGTTTTGTATCATACTATACAATCTTTTTTTAGGTCATTCAGGATATGTTATTACATTATTTTCTATTTCTTTTAATATTTTGTCTCTTATTTTATCAATTGAAACAAATCATTGAGGTGTTCCTCTAAAGATAATTGGTTTATGAGTTCTTCAATCATGTGGATATGAATGTTTAAATCTTTCGAAATATATTAATTTGTCACCTAGAAATAATGATATTTCTTTGTTAGCATCATCATAAAACATTCCATCAAATTTTGTTTTTGTATTATATATATTTCCATTATCTGAAATATGCATAATTTTTTCTAGATTATTTTTTTGGCCTATTAAATAATCATCTTCTCCAAACATAGGTGCAATATGAACTAAACCGGTTCCTGATTCTGTTGTAACGTGATGTCCTAAAACAACGGGCGCAATAAAATCTAATATAGGTGTTTTATATTTGACTTTATCAACAATTTCTTTACCATAAAATTTATCTAATATTTCATAATCATTTAAATTAGTTTTGTTTATAAAACTATTTAACAATTCAGAAGCTATAATATAAAATTTATCATTGATTTTAATACGTAAATACTCTATTTCTAAACCAACTGCAACTCCTGCATTAGCAATTAGCGTTCAAGGTGTTGTTGTTCATATTAAGAGATGGTCATTTATATTTATTTTTTCAAAGTTTGATTCAATAATTTTAAAAGCAACATAGATGGATGGAGAAACTATGTCTTTATATTCTACTTCTGATTCAGCTAATGCACTTTGGGAACTTGGAGATCAAAAAACAGGTTTTAATCCTTTGTAAACCAAACCATCCATTAACATTTTCTTTAAAACTTTTAATTGATGTACTTCATAGTTTTTATCAAGTGTAATGTAATATTTATCAAAATTAGTAAATAATTGAAGTAATTTAAATTGCTCTTTTTGAATTTCAACTTGTTCTTTAGCATACTTTGCTGCTTTTTTTCTTAATAATAATGGATCTATTTCATCTTTTGAAATATTTAATTCTGTTAACATTTTATGTTCAATTGGTAATCCATGTGTATCTCACCCTAAAACAAAAGGTGAATAAAAACCTTTTAATGATTTATATCTAACAATTATATCTTTTAAAATTTTATTTGATGCATGTCCCACATGAATATTTCCATTTGCATATGGTGGACCATCATGTAATATAAATTTTTTATTTCCTTTATTTTTTTGAAGTACTTTTTTATATATATTATTAACAGTTCAAAAATCTCTAAATTTAGGTTCTTTTATAACTAAATTAGCTCTCATTTCATATTCAGTTAATGGCATATTAAGTGTTTTTTTGTAATCCATGTTTTCTCCTTTTTTAATTTTATTATTTATTTTGCTTTTAAAAAATAAAATTACTCTATTTTATAAACTATTTATAGCTTACAAAATAGAGTAATTTTATGGTGGCCCCGGCAGGAATCGAACCAGCGACACACAGAGCTTCAATCTGTTGCTCTACCAACTGAGCTACAGGGCCAAAATGGCGGTCCAGACGGGGATCGAACCCGCGTTCTCCTCCGTGACAGGGAGGCGTATTAACCACTTTACCACTGAACCTTTGGTTGCGGAGACAGGACTTGAACCTATGACCTTCGGGTTATGAGCCCGACGAGCTACCAAACTGCTCCACTCCGCGATATGAAACTATAAATTGTTTAATTAATGGCGGGTGATGAGGGATTCGAACCCCCGCGGGCCGTGAAGCCCCTGGCAGTTTTCAAGACTGCTCCCTTCAGCCGGACTTGGGTAATCACCCATTGGTGGACCCAACAGGATTCGAACCTGTAACCAACCGGTTATGAGCCGGTTGCTCTAACCGTTGAGCTATAGGTCCATAAACTAATTTATAGATTTAATTGGTAGCACCGAAGAGAGTCGAACTCTTGACCTTCCGGGTATGAACCGGATGCTCTAACCAACTGAGCTACAGTGCCATATATGGTGGAGAGTATGGGATTCGAACCCACCACCTCCTGCGTGCAAGGCAGGCGCTCTAGCCAAATGAGCTAACCCCCCATATAAATGGTGAAGAAGACAGGATTTGAACCTGCGACCACTACAGCCCAAATGTAGTGCTCTACCAAGCTGAGCTACTTCTCCATTTTTGTAATGGCTATATTATTATATATTAAATTTAATATATAAAAAATTTTTTTTGAAAGATTTTTGTTCTTTCAAAACTGAATAGTAATTAATAATTCATTAAAATGTCTGAATACATTTTAACTTTTAAACCTATCAATTTATTAGTAATGGTCAG
>NZ_JNKA01000008.1 GCF_000701865.1 Mycoplasmopsis felis ATCC 23391
CAAGCCGGTATCCCGAGTATGAATTCAAATCAGTTAAAAGATAATATAATATTAATATCAAGAAATTTTTCTGAACAACAAAAAATCGGAGATTTCTTCAGTAAGATTGATACACTCCTCGATCTCTACCAATCCAAACTCAAGAAACTTAAACAAATTAAAGAAGCACTATTAAAAAAAATGTTTTTATAGTTATATTTAATATATCAAAATATTATCAGTAGTTATTATTAAACAATATATTAATGTTTGGAAAATTATTATATGTGTTATAAACCTATTTTCATATTATCTTTTTCCAGAAATACTACTGTTTCGATGTGAAAAGTATTCGGAAACATGTCAAAACCTTGAATATAATTTATTTTAAAATTGTATGAGAGGAATTGTTTTAAATCTCTTGTTAGAGTTCTCGGATCACAAGATATATAAACAATATATTTAAATTTTAATAGTCACTCTATTAATTTACTATTCAAACCACTTCTGGGTGGATCTATTATAACTAATGAATTTGTATAGTCTATATTCTCTTGTTTTATTTTTTCAAAAGCATCACCAACTAAATATTTAAAATTAGTAAATTTGTTATTTTTTGCATTTAATATTGCATTCTGAACAGAAGATCTAGTTATATCAACACCAATTATATTTTGATTAATATCACAAGATAATTGTGAAATAACACCTACTCCACAAAATAAATCAATAAATGTTTTAAATTTATATTTTTTAATTTTGTTTTTTATTAATTTAAAAATTTCAGAACTTATAAAATCATTAATTTGAAAAAATGAATCAATATTGACTTTAAAATCCATATCATTAAGTTTCATTATAAAAGGTTCTTTTTGAAATAAATTTAAAATAGATTCTTCTTTTTGAATATTTAATTCAATTAGGTTATTTATATCATATAAATCATTTAATAAGGTTTTAGGAATATCAAATTCTTTATGTATTTTAATTAGAACCTGTGTTTGGTTTTTGTTATTAATTCTTAATGTTATTTCTTTAAAGAAGTTTAAATTATTATATTTCTTATACTCTTGAGTATAGTTATTTATTTTATTTATAATTATTCTTAATGTTTCATTCAAATTTTCTTTATTTTGAATTAAGTTATCTTGATTTTGATTGATAATTTGAGAATCGTTAATATATTCACCAAAATATGATTTATTTTCTTTGTTATATAAAGGATACTTTGCCTTATTACGATAATTATAGATTTCAGATGAAGGTACAAAGTTAGAAATTAAAGTTGATTCTATACCTAGATTTCTAGTTAATAGATTAATTAGATATGTAGATTTTTGTTTAATTTGTTCATTATAAGAAAGATTAATTAATGGAGCACTATTAAAACATAATAACTCATTATTATTTCTATGTTTAGATTTTATAATAAGTTTATTTACTTTTCCAAAAGCATATTTGCTATATTCTTTTGTAATTATGACTTCTGCTATTTCATCTATAAAAAAATTTGGTACAAAAATAGGTTTACTGAATTCCCTTGAAACTCCTAAACCTTCATAACTTATTTCAGAACATTTTAAAATAACTTTTTTATTCATAACAAATATATAGTATATCTATCTTTCCATATCTTTTTTGTTTATATATTTTTAAACCATCAGGAATAATAATTTTAGAAACATTATTTGTTTCTAAAATTATTTCACCATCTTGATTTAGTGCTTGTTTATTATATATTTTTAATAAAGTATTGTTTACTAAATCATATTCATTAAACGGTGCATCTAAAAAAATGAAATCAAATTGTTTTTGATTGTTTTCTAAAAACAAAAGTGCATCTGTATTAAAAGTTAGTATTTTTTCTTTTATATTTAAAGAAGTTATATTAGAAACAAGAGTATGATGAATATTTCTATTTTTTTCTATTGCATATGATATTTTTGCACCACGACTGATACTCTCAATACTCATTGCTCCTGAACCTGAAAATAAATCTAAACAACTTTTATCATTTATTTTAAATTGTAATGATGAAAAAATAGCTTCTCTTACCTTGTCAGTCGTTGGTCTGGTTATTTTTAAATCAGGTTCCATTATTTTTCTACTTCTATATATTCCGCTTATTATTCTTAACATACTCCCTCACAAAAAATTAAAATAAAAACAACTATTGTTGTTTTTATTTTAACACATTTATTTATTTTACAGTTATGGTACCATATAAGTCAATTAATTCTTTGAAAGTAGCAGATGGTTGGTTTATTTTTTCAAAATTTCTTGGAACTAAAACATCAGCATTATAAATAATAACTACTTGTTCTTGAGCATTACCATCAAAATGTTTATAAGCAGTACCTGCTCATTCTGTATCATTCACTGGTTGTTTAATAGATTTATAATTTCCATTATTTTTATTTAATTCTTTTAAAATTAAATCTACTGAATCACCGGCACCATTATTTATTTCAGTTAAACCTGTTATATCAAAACCAGATTGTTTTATAATAGAAGCAATAGAAAGAATTTTTAAATCTTTTTCTGTTTCATAATTTGAATTATTATTTCCGTAATTTAAAATGTTTCAATGTGAAATTCTTAAAGTATTATTTTCTTTAGGATAAAAACTAGTTGTTGATGTAGATGTTGAATGTGTATGTTTTAATTTAATATCAGTAAAAATAGGTGCATGATCTGAAATTTTAGAACGAATATTAGAGTTTTTTGAATTATTCCTTGTTCATCAATTAAAATTCTCAGGATTGTTAGTTATATTAAATTCCTCGAATGCTTTGTAAATATCTACTTTAAACTTAATATTTCGATTATCTGTATCTGAAACTGTATCATAAAATTCATCTTCACCATTTATATAATACATCTTATCATACGGATTTGCATATCCACCTTTTGTATTCAATGAAGTATAATAATCTTTTTTTAATGAATTAGTTACTTTATTTATATTACTTGGAAAAACATTATCAAAATGAAAGTTTTTTGCGTCAATATTTGTATCCCCACCAAACATTATTAATGAATTTGTTTCATTTGCTAATCCTTTGAAGTAATTCATTACTTGAGGTATTGCTATAAACTCTGAAAACTCTTGTGAACCATTTTTACCACCTTTTAATGTTTGGTGCTCAACATTTCCTTCTATATATCTTGAATTACTTGTTTTGCCTGGACTATCTAGATGATCAAAAATTGTAATTATTGATGGAGCTTTAGTATTATTTTTTAACTTAAATCTTGCTCCAAAAGGTGGTCTAACAAATACTGTTTTATTTGATTGATATGAATTTAAATCTGAACCTGTGTTTGGTTCGGATAAAGTAGGTTCTTCATTATCAATTGGTTTGATTGGTTCTTTAGGTGTTTTCGGAGTTGATGGTTGTTCTTTATTAACAGAATCATCTTTTGAATTATTTATATTTTTTAAATTAATTTCTTGAAATAGTTTTTTATTATCACCTGATTCTTTAAAAAATATTTTTAAGATTCCGGCCTCTTTATCTCAATCATATTCAAAATCTTTAGTACTTCCTTGGAAAGTTCCTTGGATGTTTTCGTTATTATATGAATCTTTAAATTCAATCAATTTGTTATTTGGATTTTTTCCAAAACCTTTAAAACCTAAATGTCCATCTTTGTATAAGTATAAAGATAATCCTTTTTTATATTTATTTTCTCTTTCAGAATTTTCTTTATATGAATATGCTTCATTTATTAATTCTAAAACACCATCTATATTTTGATTAATTAAAACAAATGGTTCTCTTATTTCCTTTTCTGAATCTTCATTATCTGAATCATTTTTTTCTATTAGAAATTCTTGGAATAAAAGATCTTCACCATCTTTTAATTTGTAATAAATTTTTAATTTATTAGATTCTTCATTTCAATCATATTCATATAAATTTTTATTTTCGTTTGAACTAATAATTGTTTCTTTTGTTTGATTATCTTTTAATTCTAAAAATAAATTATTCTCCTCATTATCAAAACCTATGAAACCTAATCTATTGTTTGTTTCATTATAATAAATATATTTTCCTTTATTATCTGAATTTTCTGAATTATTTTTTGATAAAAATGCTTTTTGTATTAAATTGTATAAATTAAGTTGATTTATGTTAAAGGGTTCAATATTATGTTTTTCTAGTTTTTTTGTATCTTCATCAATTATTTTAGTGTTTAATGTAATTTCTTGATTAAATTCTTGGTTATTAATTAAATACTTAACTAATAAGTTTCTTTGTTTTTTATCTCATTTTCATTTTAAATTATTTAATTTACTTTTAAGATATTCTTTTATTTTTGAATTTGTATTATTAAGTTTAATTTTAATATTTAAATCATTATTTAAAACAGCTTCGTTATCTTTAAAAATTACATCACTAAAAGTTTCAATATGAGAATTTAAATAACTAACAGTTTGCTTGTTATCTTCAATAGTAAATAAATTTTTTAATTCTTGATTATTAACTTCTGATTCAATAGTTTTTGTTTCTTGTTTAGTGCAACTTGCAGATAAAACAAATACTCCTGTTATTGATATAACTGAATTTAAAAATATCGCTTTTTTTATTTTAGACATTATCACTCCAATATAAAAATTATATTATTTTATTTTTTTAAAGATTAAATACTTTATAATTTACATCATTTTTTGTATTAAATTGTGAAATTATTTTAGTTTTTTCCATAATAACTAAAATATTAAAATTAAATATATAAAAATGTTGTTTTGTTATTATAGTATAAATAATAACTATAGTAAAACAATTTATGAAATATATTTATTAAAATTTTCATTAACATTTAGTTTTATGATTATTTTGAAAAATTTTTAATAGAAATTTAAATATAAAACTAAAATATTTGTATTAGAAAATAATTTTATTTTTCTTTTCTGAAGTGCTGTAAAATTATTATATAAAGATATTAAATCGAACACCTTAAATGTAGAAAGTAGAATAAATATTAAAAAATGATATTTAGATTTGGTTGAACCTGTCTCAGGGATTGTGAATTTTATGAATATAGTTTCAATACAAATCAAAATGTTAAATTAAATAAAAATGATAATGAACTATTATTTAAAATGAAATATTGTCTTCAAAAATAATTGAAAACAAAATGCCATTAAACCTTTTAAATAATAAAATGAGTGCTAAAAAATTAGCTAATTCTTTAGATATTAATACCTTGAATGAAACAATAGAAATAATTTGAATAAACTTTATTCAAAATCTAAAATTACTCTGGAACAAATCAATATAGTAAAATCCAATATAAATCAAAGTTTACTTAAAAAAACAAAGAGACTTTAAAGTGGGAAAAATATTCGGTGTATCTGAATATTTTTCCTGGTCTATTTTGACTTTATTGAAAATAAAAATATTAGTCAATCTTTTTTTAAATAAGTAAAACTAAAAACAGAAGATAGTCATGCAATAATGTATGTGTTATTACTAATATATTTGAATATAGAAATTTATCTTTTAAATGAATAATTATTATTAGAGAAATTTGTAAACTTTCATAATTAATTTGATAACTTAATTAAAAAAAAGATGTAATGCAGAAACTGTATTACATCTTTTTTAAAAGATAATATACTTTTATAATATTATTAAAAAATAATATAGTTATTTTTGTTATAAAATAAGTATTTAAAAAAATCAAAAACTATTTTGTAAAATTATCTTGATCTTCTGTATTAGAATTTACTGCTACAGTAGATGCTACAGTCATTGTTTTTGCTATATCTGCTAAATTAGGAGGTAAAATAACTTTTGTTCCTTTACCATTTGATAATTTACCTAATTCTTCTAATGATTTTAAAACTAGTATTTCATTTGAAATTTTAGATGAGTTCAATAGTTCTATAGCTTCTTTTTGTCCTTGTGCTCTTAAAATTTCAGATTCACGATCTGCTTCAGCTTTTAATAATTGAGCTGCTTTATCACCTTCTGCACGTAAAATTTGTGCTTCTTTTAATCCTTCAGCTTGTAAGATATTTGCTCTTTTTTCTCTTTCTGCACGCATTTGTTTTTCCATTGAAATCAAAATTTCTTTTGGAGGAGTAATATTTTTAATTTCAACTCTGTTTACTTTTACACCTCATGGATCTGAAGCTTCATCTAGAATTAAAGTTAATTTTTAATTTATTGTATCTCTTGATGTAAGAGTTTCATCAAGTTCTAATTCACCTAATAAGTTTCTTAATGTAGTAGCTACAATATTTTCAATAGCAAGCAACGGTCTTTCATGTCCATAAGCATATGCTTTTGGATCAGTGATTTGTAAGTATACTACTGTATCTACTCTAATTCCTGCATTATCTTTAGTGATTACATCTTGTTCCGGGAAATCAATTACTTTTTCTTTATAATCACTTTTTTTAACTACTTTATCTAGAAATGGTACAATAATTCTTAAACCATTTTCTAGGACTTTATGGAATTTACCTAATCTTTCTATTACTAAAAATTCTGTTTGATTAATTCTTTTTATGGACTTAATTAGTACTAAAATTAATAAAATTAATAAAACTCCAAATATTGATAAACCTATTATTAAACCTATCATTTGTTCTCCTTTATACTCTTTCTATATAAAAAATATTTCCTTTAATCTCTTTTATAAATACTTCTGTATTTTTTTGTATTATTCCTTGTTTTTCATATGAAATTGTTCTAAATTTCTTGCCATTAATAATTATTAATCCGTAATCTTCATTACTAAAAATTATTTCTTTTGATTCTTTTTGTAAAATATATTTCTTTTGAAAATCTATACCAATCATTTGTTCTAATTTTTGACCATATTTTATTTTATTCTTTAAAATTTTATATACTCCATAATAAAGTACTATTCATAAAATAATAAATAACAAAACTTGAATTAATATCATTCATCATTCATTGGATTTAATAAATATACTAATAAATAACGAGGGTATTGCAACTAATGAAGTCATTCCAGATCAAATTCCTGTTGTAAATATTTCTACTAAAATAAACAATAAAATTATAATTGATCAAAATACAATCATAAAAATTCACATATAAATCTCCTTTCCTTTTTAATTAAGTAAATAAATTGTCACGATACTTTTCTATTTCTCTTTTATAATATGTTTTTAAATCTTTTTTAATATATAGTTTAAATTCCTTTATATTAAAATCATTTTTATAGTGTATTTCATATATTGTATTTTCAACAACAGGTAGAAAGAATCTATCTTTTCTTCTTTTGTAAAAATTAAATATTGCATCAAATAACTCATCCAATTCTTTTGGAGTTGTTGGATTTTTAAAACTAGATATAAATCTTCAATATATAATTTCTGTTTCACGAGATAAATATGTCGAATTGAGATTTTGAAAAGATATACTTTTTTCATTCATTATCAACTGATATAACTTATTACAAGATAATTTTAAATAATTAAATAAAAGCCTTTTTGTAGGCGTTTCAGCTATATAAAAATCAAAAATAATAAAAATTATTGAAGTCAAACTGACAAAAATAGAAATTAAAAAAATAAGTATAAAAAATGCTAGTTGAAACTTTGAAAACAATTTATATTCATAATTAAAAAAGAAAGTTATAGGAATAAATATTGGTGTTATAAAGCATATCAAAGAAAAAGGTACAAGCGTAAGATCGCGAACTGAAGTTTTTGCAGCTCATGAAATATTTTTTTTAGGATTTTTTATATAATGTTCATTATACTTTTTTCTTGTTAGTATATGTGCTTTCTTTAAAAATATAAATGAAAATAAAGTTAATATAATAGTTAAAATAATCCTTATATAATAAGATAATATCATAATTAATTTAAATTATCCTTTAAGGAATAATTTGGTAATGTCCTTATATATTTCCCTTTTGTTTTATCATTTACAACAGTTAAATTATTATAATAAAGGAATAAATAATCTTTATTTAAAAGTTCATTTAGTGTATATTCTTCATCTGTATGTATATTTTTAAATATTAAATTTCTTCCTCCAAAACCACCTTGATTATATTCACCATATTGTTCAGTTTCATTTACTACAACAAATTTAGTTATACTTTTTAAATTCAAAAGTCTTTTGTGATTTAGATTTACTTTTTCATAGAAGTCAAAAATTATTTTACTTCTGTTTCTTATTGATTGGATATCATTTCACAATGAATCTGCACTAAAACCTATACTAATTATATTTGCTATTCCTGAAAAGTGTGATTGAAGTTTCTTTGGAAATAATGATTCTAGATTTTTGGTAAATATGTTATGAAAAAAAGAATTTGTTAGCATATTATGAACATAATTTTTATCATTGAATTCTTTGAGTATTATTTCTAATTTTGCTTTTTGATATAATTGATATTTTTGGTATAAACCTATAGAAATTGATGCTGCAGTTAAAAGTCCACCTAATATCCCTGTTGTACCACCAGTAAAAATAGAAACAATATACAAAGCAGCTTGTGCTAGACCTAATGCTATTTGTATGGAATTTAAAATTTTAGAAAGCTCTTCTATTTTTAGTAAATCTTCTTGATATTGAATTATATTATTATAAATTGTTGAATATTCTTCCTTGAGTTTATTTATTTCTGCATAAATAATTTTTGAATCATATTCGCTTCCTGCATTAATATAATAATTTTTATCACTGTCAATTTTAATTCTTTCTTTTTTAATTCTTAGTTTATTATTTTTTACTTCTTTATTAAATTCTTTTTTATAAGAAATTATGTTTTCTATGGACTTATTTTTAAATAAATTTATGTTTTCTTTAAGGAATTTTTTATCAGTGTTTAATTTAAAAATTAGTTCATTTTTCTTTGTAATATCTATATCTAATTTTTTTATAGAATTTAATAATAAATTTTCTAATTCAGAATCTGTTAAATTTTGAAATCTTGTTTGGTAAAAACCTTTTCCATTTATTATTTTGCTTATAATTTCTTCTGAATTATTATTAATTAATACATTATTTAATTGTTGATTATGTACAACATTTAATGTGTGACTTAAATAAGAAGTATTCTCTATAGCAGTCAAAATTTTAGTTAGTTTCATTTAAATATGACTTCTTAATAGGATAATTCTTAGTTATTTCTTTAACTTCTTTTTTTAAATCGTTAATTATTTGTTTAGCAAAGAATTTATCGTTTTGGATTTTATGATAATTACTTAACAATCTATGAATTATAAGTGCAAGTTGTTCTCATTTATCAAAATCTCTACTTGTCATTGCTGCAGTTCCAAGTCTAATTCCACTACCTTCATTTGGAGATAATGTGTCAAATGGAATTGAATTCTTATTAACAGTGATATTTATTTTATGTAATAAATCTTCTGCTTGTTTTCCAGTTATATTATATGTTTGTAGAACATTAATCATAAATAAATGATTATCAGTTCCACCACTTATAATTTTTGCACCTAATTCTTTGAATTTATTGCAAAATATTTGAGAATTTTTAACTATATCAGTTGCATATTTTTTAAACATAGGAGTTAATGTTTCATAAAAACCTATCGCTTTTCCTGCAATTGAGTGAAATAATGGACCACCTTGATAACCAGGAAACACTCATCTATCTACTTTTTTAGATATTTCTGGATCGTTTGTCATTATTATTCCACCTCTTCCTCCTCTTAATGTCTTATGAGTAGTAGAAGTTATAATATGTGCATAACCAACCGGACTAGGATGGACTCCACCTGCTATTAAACCAGCAATATGAGCAATGTCAGCCATTAATTTTGCACCAGCTTTATCTGCTATTTCTCGAAATCTTTTAAAATCAATAATTCTTGAATATGCTGAATAACCACAAATTATTAAATCAGGTTTTTCTTTTAGAACTTGTTCTTGAATTGCATCATAATCTAAAACTTCATCTTTTGATAAATCATATGAAACAGAATTATAAAAAATCCCACTAAAAGATATTTTATAACCGTGTGTTAAGTGACCTCCTGAACTTAAGGATAACCCCATTATTTTTCCACCACTTGGTACAACTGAAGCTATTGCTGCTGCATTTGCAACTGACCCTGAATATGGTTGTACATTTGCATATTTAACACCAAATATTTGTTTTAATCTATCTATAGCTAACTGTTCAATAATGTCAACGTTTTCACAACCACCATAATATCTTTTATATGGATATCCTTCTCCATATTTGTTTGTTAAAATACTTCCTTGAACTTTTAGAACATCTTCTGATACATAATTTTCACTTGCTATTAATTCTATATGTTCTTGTTGTCTTTTTAATTCACTATTTATTGCTTTTTGTATTTCTGAATCACTTAATTTAATGTTTTTATACATTACTTACCTACTTATTAAATTTTTCGTTTAAGTTAACTATTGTTTGATTATCTGCTGTAATTCTTAATGTAACATTATGAGAATTTTCTTTTTTAAAATCATCTACTTGTTCAATAGAGTAAATGTTTCCTCTGCACTTTAAGTCTTTAATGATTGGATTTATGTATTCATTATTTTGTAATTCAAATGTTAAATCAACAGATTTTAATGGTTCTGTGTTTATATTTTCATATTGAATTTTTGATTCTAAGTTTATATCAAAAAACTCTGCATAAAAACCATTTGTAACATCATGTTTAGGATGAATTTTTCCTATTCAACCTATTAATTCTCTTTTGTAATATATATATGCAGAAACATTTGGATGAATATATGAATTATCTTTTAGTGGAACAAAATCTATATCTAACGATAAGAAATTAATAATATCTTGTTTGATTTCATTAAATGATTTTGTAGTTGAAGCTAAACCATAGACAATATGATTATTGTTAATCATTCCTTTTTCGAAAATATTAACTTGATTTATTTTTCTCTTTTGATTGTATTCAATTACTTCTTGTAATGACGTAACAATTGAATTTCTAATACTTTCTCTTTCTTTTGATACAAAAGTTAATAAATTGATATCTTTATCAAAACCAAAGACATTAATTTTATTTTTTTCTTTTGAAATTAATGAAAAAGTCCTTACTTCTGAATAACCTTGATGTTGTAATATTTTTTTACTAATATCATTTTTATAAATCATAACAGGTAAATTTCTTATAGGTTCTGGAATAAAATTATCATATGAATAAAATCTAAAGAATTCTTCTATAATATCTTCAAATAAATTAATATCATATCTATATTCAGGTATGATGATATTATCATTATCAAATTCAAAACCAAGTTCATTTAGTTTTTTAATAACCTCTTGAGATTTTTTGTTATTTAAAATATCAAAACCTGCATATAAACTTAATTTTTCTTTATCTCATTTTATAATCTTATTTTTAGGGACTTTAATTTCATTAATTATATTTGAAGTTTCAAGTTCAGAACAATAACTTTGAATATATTTCATTGCTAAATTTGCCATATAATGAGTTATAGGTCTAGAGCCTTGATTCGATGAATTAGAAGTGATTTTAATTTCTTTTGAACCATGTCTAATATATTTTGGATCAAAAACCCCGATTTCGAATAAATAGTTATTGCTATTTAAATCTGTTTTAGTATTTTCGAGTCCCATTACACTTGCAATAGAAATAGGTTGATTATCATTGTATATACATAATACATCTAAAACATTAACTTCTTTATTACCTAAGATATTTAAATTTCCTGAGTATAAATTACTATTTAGATTTTTAGATTTTAATTTGTTTGTATTATAAACGTGAGCAGGAATACCAAAATTAATTAAAACTAAATTTGTTAAATTAACAGATCAATCAAATAATGAAGAAATATTATGTTTAGCAAGTAATGTTTTTTCATATATAGATATTTCTTTATTTCCATTAACCTCTAAAAAAGATAATCCGTTTGACAATCCATTTTCTGCTTTAAATTTACTTTCAAAAGTATTCTGAGGTTCACTAAGTGCAAAATTAAATTCTGTATTAAAATAACTTGCTAATTCTTTTGCTATAACATAATAAGAATTTGCATCATTTCTATTTGCTGTAATTGAAATTTCAATTAAGTAGTCATTTAACCCTAATTTTTCCATTGGATCATCATTGATATTTGCAAAATCATTAGGTAAAACTAATAGTTGATCTTTTTGATCTAACAAGGTTCAATCATAACCTATTTCAGATCAAGCAGCCATCATACCTTGAGAAGGATAATCTTTTAATTTTACTGTTTTAAATGTTGTATCACCTTTTTTAGAACCTTCAGGAAAACAAACAATTAAATTACCTGGTTGTAATATTCTATTAGTTGTCTGAATAGTTAATTGTCCTATTTTTGTATTTAAAATAACTACATCTAAACGGTCAGAGTTAGGATTTTGAAAGACTTCTAATACTTGTCCAAATAATAAACCTTCTACGTTTGAAAAAGGTTGATTAGATTCAACTTCAAATCCTAAATTATTAAGTGCTTTTTCAACTTCAAGATGATTTAGTTTTATTTTTGGTAAAAATTTATTTAAATGATTTAGTGAAAGAATCATATTTGCTCTCCTTTGTTAAATTTCAATTAATTTCTTCGTTAGATAGTTCTTTTAAACGTTGATTTATTTTCAAAAATATTTCTGATCCATTAAAACCTTTATTAAAACTAAAAGGCGATGGATGAGAGGTATGCAAAACATTTTTTGAATTATGATTATTTAAGTTTAATTCTTTATAAAATTTTAATGCTTTAGTTCCTAGTAAAACAATAATTACATTAGGATTTTGATTAATAACTTCTTTTATTATTTCTTTTGTAAAACTTTGTCAGCCGAAATTATAATGAGAATTAGGTTGACCTTTTGACACTGTTAAAACTGTATTAAGCAATAAAATGCCTTGTTGTGCTCATTCTTGTAAAGAATTTGTTTTAATTACTGTATTTGGATAATTATTTAATAATTCTTTAAAAATATTTTTTAGTGAATGAGGAGTTTGTTTTTTATATGTTGAAAATGCAAGACCGTCTGCAAATCCATTATGATAAGGATCTTGACCTAAAATGATTACTTTTGTTTGATTTACTTGAAAGTAATCAAATGGTCTAAAGATATCCATTTGATGAGGGTAGATTTCTATGTTTTGAGTTTCTATGTCTTTTAAGGAATTATATATTTTTTGAAAATATGATTTTTTACCTTCTGATTGTAAAATTTTTAAAAAACTATCTTTCATTATTGAATTGCTCCAAAATTCTTAAATCATTTTTATATAAATCACGGATATCAGTAAAACCATATTTAATCATAGTTATTCTTTCGATACCTAATCCTGCCGCAAAACCATTATAATCGTTTGTATAACCTGCTAATTTTAAAACATTAGGATGTAACATTCCAGCACCCAAGATTTCTATTCATTTATTTTTATAAAAGACATCTACTTCTACACTTGGTTCTGTAAAAGGGAAATAACTTGGTCTTAATCTGATTTCTACTTCTTCTTCTAATACATATGATAATAATGATTTTAATGTTCATATTAGATTCGGAAAACTAACTTTTCCTACCGAAACAAAATCTAATTGCGTAAATTGATGTGAGTGAGTTGCATCATCTTCATCATTACGATAAACTTTACCTAATGCAAAAACTGCTATTTCTTTGTTCGGATTTTCTTGTAATATTTTTGCTGTAATTCCTGTGTTATGAGTTCTTAATAAAGTATTTTTATCAATATATAGTGAATCATGCATTGCTCTTGCTGGATGATCTTTTGGGATGTTTAATTGTTCAAAATTATATAAATCTGAAACTATTTCGCCTTCTTGTCTTTGATAATAACCATGTTGTATAAATCATTCTTTTAATCTTTCTTCAACAATAGTAATTGGATGTATAGAACCTTGTTTATTAACTGGTTCACTAATGTCTATAAATTCACTATTAATTTTATTATTTATTTGTATTTCTTTAATTCTTAAATCTGCTTGTTCAAAGAAATCTTCATATTGTTTTTTTAATAGATTTATTTTTTGACCTAATTCTTTTTTTAATTCAATAGGTGAAGTTTTTAATTGATTTTGTAATTCGAAAATTTCTCCTTTATTTCCATACGCTTGCGCTTTAGCTTGCTTTAAATCTTCTAGTGTATTGATATCTTCTAGTTTAAACATTATTTCTCCTTTGTAATTTCTTCTTTCAGTTTAGTTCAATAATTTTTTATATCTTTTTCTAGTTTATTATCTTGCGGGAAATAAAAAATTTCATTTTCTATTTCTTTTGGTAGATATTGTTGTGATACTCAATTTTTATGATAATCATGAGGATATAAATAATTAATACCATCACCTAATTTTTTTGCTGATGCATAATGTGAATCTTTTAAGTGTTTAGGGATTTGATAAATCCTACCGGATTCTAAAAATAACTTTATATTATCTCTTGATATAACAACAGAATTACTTTTTGGTGAACTTGCTAAATCAATAATTGCATTTGCTATTGGTAATTCGCCTTCAGGGAGACCTAATCTTTCGAAAACTTGAATAGCATTATGTGTTCTTAAAGCAACATTCGGATTAGCCATTCCTATATCTTCATATGCTACACATAACATTCTTCGAAATAAACCATCAATATCTCCTGTTTTTAAAATTAAAAAGCCATAGTATAATGAAGCATTAACATCACTGCCTCGTAATGATTTGTGAAAAGCAGATAAATTATCATAATGAGCACTCTGGTTCATGTCAGAGTAAAATGAAATGTTAGGAATAATAACTTTTAAATCTTCTTGTGTAATTTCTTTATTATCTTTTTTTAACAAAGCAAGTAATTGTAAGTTATTTATACTTGCTCTTAAATCACCATTTGAAAATCTTGCTAAATTTAATAAATTATCATTGCTAATATTTAAATAATTAAAATGTGAATTAATTATATTTCTTAAACTTTGAATTATTTCTGTTTCTGATATTTTATGAAATTGTAAAATTTGCATTCTTGAACGAACTGCTGGTGCTACTTTAAAATATGGATTTTCTGTGGTAGTGGCATAAACTATAATTTTGTCAAATTCTAAATATGATAATAAAATATCTTGCTTATCTTTATTTAATCTATGTATTTCATCGATAATAATGGCATCACAATTTTCTAAAATATCAATTAAATCTTTTTTTGAATTAATTGTTGAATTAAAATAACCATATTTCAATCCTAATTCATTAACCAAAACAAATGCTGTTGATGTTTTCCCAGTTCCTGATTCACCAAAAAATAAGAAACTGTAAGTTAATTTATTAACAATAACTTCTCTTAGTAAACTTTTTAAATGATTTTGTCCTACTATATCATCCATTTTTTTAGGTCTAAGTAAATTAGCGAGGTTTTTATCCATATTTTTTATATTATATTATGTTTATTATAATAATTAAATATATTTAAGATTTAAAATTAGTATAATATACAGTATTATGTATCAATCAAAATTAAACACAAAACAAACGCAAAAAGCAATACAAGATTTAAAAAAAATATTTCAACAAAATTTACAAAAACAACTTAACTTAACCAGAGCAACTGCTCCTTTATTTTTAGAAAAATCTACAGGTTTAAACGATGGTTTATCAGGTGAAAAAGCAGTTGTTTTTTCGCCTAAAAATAACGATATCACTTTAGAAGTAGTTCACTCACTTGCTAAGTGAAAAAGAAATGCATTAAAAGAATATCATTATGAAGTTGGTGAAGGAATTTATACTGATATGAATGCTATTAGACGTGAAGAAGAATTAGATAATACTCATTCATATTACGTAGATCAATGAGATTGAGAGAGAATTATTTCAAATGAAGATAGAAATTATGAATTTTTAAAAAACATAGTTAATAAAATATATGATTGCATTAAAAAAACAAAGCAGTATTTAATTAAAGAATATCCACAACTTAATGATGAATTGGCTTCTGAAGTATTCTTCATTTCAGCTCAAGAATTAGAAGATAAGTACCCGAATTATTCAATTAGTCAAAGAGAAGATTTAATAACTCAAGAAAAAGGTGCTGTATTTATTTATCAAATAGGAAATAAATTAAAATCAGGATTAGTTCATTCAAATAGAGCTTTTGATTATGATGATTGAAATTTAAATGGTGATTTAATTGTATATTCTAAAGTTTTAAATAAAGCAATTGAATTATCTTCTATGGGGATTAGAGTAAATGATAATTCAATATTAAAACAATCACAAATGTCTTATAATGAATTAATTAGTCTATCTCCATATCATAAAAATGTTTTATTAAATAAATTGCCATTAACAATTGGTGGTGGAATTGGTCAAAGTCGTTTAAGTATGTTTTTATTGGAAAAATCTCATATTGGTGAAGTTCAGGCAAGTTATTGACCAGATTCATATCGTGATGAATTATCTTCTTTAGGAATTAAATTATTATAAAAAAATAAATCAGAAAAAATTTCTGATTTATTTTTTATTAACTAGCTGAATATTGGTCTGTTTTAATTTTTAATAAGAACTCTATAGCAAATTGAATTGCTGGTCAAAATTCATGTGCTTGGTTTGTATAATCTCAACCTTTTACTTCTATCGTTCCTTCTCTACGACTTCCTAATGACATAAGTCAATAATATGAACCATTATGTTCCAAAGCAGAAGTGAATTTTTGATAGTCATTTGCTGTACCATCTATATTATTAGATATTTGACTTGTAAAAATATTTCCTAAATTACTTCCACCTAATATTGGTCTATATTTACCATTTTCTCACACTTGTAAGAAACGTGTATTTTGATCACCTAAACCTAATTGAATTGCTGGTAGAGAATAAATTTCAGAAGCACGGTAGTCATTTGGTAGTTTAGCATGTTCATTTTTATACCTAATTTCTATAAATGCTTTTACAAGTTTATCAGTCAATCAATCCACTCATTTTTGTCTTAATGTTAATTTAGCAGAAGTATTTAGAGGATTTAAAGATGTATAATCTGCTGTTGTATTAGGGACTCATCCATTTAAGTAGTTTAATAATTCAGCAAAAACTCTCATTGTTCAACCATCTTGAAAAGCTAATCTAGAAATAGGATTTGAATCTAAGTTTGGTCCACCTGAATGATGTGCTAAACCAGAGTATTCATAATTGAACCTAACTTTATTTGTTTGTCTAAAGATTAAAGCTTCAGCATATGTTGAACCTGAATAATTATGATTTGTTCCGTAATTTACAAGTTTAGCAGTTGTTCTATTGCTTTTGTCTGTTGTATAGATATATTCACCTAATGGAGTGTTATTTTCTGTTTTAGCATAGAATTTAATTGATTTAATTTTGTAATTAAATCCTGCTTTTAATTGAGATCTATTTAAATAAATTCTTCAATTATGATTAATTGTTCTATTGTTTCCTGTTGTAGAAGTAGAATCAATATAATTACTATTTATAGTAATTAAATTATTTGTAACCAAGTTTTGATTTTTATTAATTGGTGTTGCATTCCCAGTATTTGCTAATACTTCTAATTGAACTTCTACATTTTTACTTGTATCAATTAAAAGATTTTCTCCAGTTAATCCTGAAACAGTAACATAATAATTATATGTTGCTTCAATTAAATCTCTTCCTGATACTGAACTATATTCTTCATCATATGATGGTCTAAATGAAGCTCTAACATCATTTGCAATAATATAACTTTTTGTTATATTAAAGTTTTGTGATCTATTTGTTTCAAAATATGTATCAAAAGTATCATTACTATTAATAATATCATTTGAGTTTCTATTATTTGTATTAGATCATACTAACTTATCAAAAGAATATTGCCCATTGTCATTGAATGAATTTACATTGAAGGTAAATCTTAAATTAGTACTTGTTAATTGTATAGGTTGTGATACTACTTTTTGACCTGAAGTATTACGTGCAACTAAATATAAATACTTATTATGTCTAGCTCCATTTGACTTATTTAACGTTACATTGACATTAACATTTTCATTTATATAATTGCTATGTTCAGGTATAAAATTTTTAACTTCATAATATGATAATAATTCATTATATAAGTTTCTTAATTCATTAATATTTCTTGAACTATTTCTTCTTTGTTCAAAATCACTACGTTTATTTGGATTAGTTATTTTATTAATTTCTGGATTAATCTTATTAATTTCTGCATTATAGATTTTAATTGCATTATTTTTAACATCTAAATATTGCGATTCTGTTGCAGATGGATTATTAAGTGTATTTAAGTATGAATTATATTCATTTGCACCTTGAATTTTATTTAATTCTCTTTGAGCTTCATTTTTTAATTCATTTAATTTATTAATTGTTTGGGTTTGTTTTTCTTGAATTGTACCTTCAGTTAATGTGTTTAAATTGTCAAAACCTTCATTTAACCTTAAGTTATTGATAGTATTTGTACTTAATCTGTTAATTACTTGTAATGCTTGTGAACGTTTGTTAGTAATTTCGTTATTAACTGATTGAATTACTTGTTCATATTCTAATTCTGTATTATTATCAGTTAATTTATTAAAGTTTGTTCCATATAAATTATTAGTTACTAATAATCTTAAATTTTCTCTGGTAGCATTATTTTTAACATTGTTTAAGTGTTCTTGAACTTCTTGTTTTGCTCTTAAAATATTTGCAGGGCTTTGTGTAACTGAATTAATAATTGCTGATTTTTCATTTTTGAATGTTCCATCTTTTAATCTTCTTAATAATTCAGGAGTACCTGCACGAGATACTTCACGATTATATCTTTCTACTTCTGACCTTAATTGATCTACACTTTCTTTAGTTCCAAGTGAATTTAATCTATTATTAAATTCATTTTTCTTATTATTGTCTATTACTTGATTAATTACATTTTTAGTTAAATCAATTGCAGATTTTAAAGGATTAATTTTTGTTTCAATATTAATTACATTATAGATTGTTTTTGCATTTGATAATTCATTTAATAAAGTATTTTTATTTCCTTGTTGTGTGAATGTATTATTAATTGTTGTTCTTGCTTGATCAATTCTTCTTTTTAGAGCTTTTGCTGTATTAGTTACATTGTTGTATCCAGAAATATCATTTTCTAAATTAAATTGGTTTTGTAATGTACTTCTATTACCTTGATCTAATGCATTAATTGCATTTTGTGCTTCTTGTCTTGCTTTTGCAAGTTTCATATCATTAATAATAGTTTGTAATGTATTTACATCATTAGCTGAATTAATTCTATTTAAGAAATTATTTCTATCTGTATTTGATAACACTGAAAGAGTATTATGTACAGTTTTAGCTTCATGGACTTTGTTTGCAATTGCTTGTAATGAACTTTTAATTGTATCAATTTCAGCAATAGTATCAGCATTTGCAGAATTTCTCACATTAGAAAAATGTGCTTTATGTTGTGGATGATTTGCAAATAAGCGATCAATTGTACTTTGTAAATCATTTGATTTATTAACAGTATTAGTTGCAATATTTTTTAATGATAATAATCCATCACCATTATTTCTAGTTTGATTTAATCTATTATTTAAATCTGTTCTTGCATTACTTGGCATTTTATTAATTTCTGCTTGAACTTCTGCTATTAAATTATTTAATCTAGTGTCTGCTTTAGATTTTTCTCCATTAATTATATTAATATCATCTGAACTATTAACAATGTTTCTTGGATTTGACTGTTCTGATGCAGGTAGTTTAGCAATTGAATTTAATGCAGCTTGTTTTGCGCTTTGTAATTCTCTAGCTTCTCTGTTTAATTGCTCATCTACTCTACGTTCTAAATCTGTTAGATTAGTGTTTCTATCATCTGCTAGTCTATTAAATTCATTTTTCTTAGATATATCTTTAATACCTGCTATTTTGTCTTTAATTCTATCTGCTTCAGAAAGTTTTTGAGTTTTTCTTTCAACTTCAATTAATTTTGAACGTGTATCAGTTCCTGGATTATTTATTTCAGTTAATAATGCTGTTTTTTGATCCGAATCAACTAATCTATTTGTTTGAACTAATACTCTTGTTTTTCTATTTTCAAATATGTTTTGTGATTCTGCTTTAATTGAATCAAATTGGTCTTGTGATGGATTAGAAATAGCTCTTTCTAGTAATGGTTTTAATCTATTATAATCATCTTTTTCATTAGAGTATTCTCTAATTCTCAATAAATAATCATCAACATTAATTTTTTCTAATGATGCTTCTGCTTCCCTTTGTAATCTTGATAATTCATTTTGTAAGTTAGTGATTGCATTTTCTATTGCAACTTGGTTGTCTGCAACTCCTTGATTTGCTCTTAGTACATCATTACTTGTATTAAATTTATTTCTTAAATTAGATAATTCATTAAGTTTTTCATTAATAATATTTTGAGCTTGTCTTCCAATTGCTAATGCTTCTTCTGGTGTTGCTGAATTATTAATAGCATTTAACATATTAGTTTTTTCGTTAGAATCTTTTAATTTGTTAACAGAATTTCTTGCTTGACCTTTAGCTTGTGCTAAAGCATTTTCAGAACCTAAAGCATTAATTGCTTTAGTACGTACTTCATTTGCTGATTCAACTGTTCCTGCTTTTTGTAATTCTGCTTCTAATTCATGTTTTTTATCTTCTTCTCCAAGTTTATTAATTTCTTCTTGAGCGTGTTCTTTTGCTTTAGTTAGAATTTGAGTTTCTAATTCTTTTAATCTTGCAATAGTATCTTTATCTACTACACTAAATTGTGAATTATCCTTAACTAATTTATTTATTTTGTTTTGAGCATCTCTTCTCGCATTATTAAATGTTCTAGTTGCAATATCAATAATTCTATTTAATTCATCTTCATTTGCTGCATTTTCTAAATCTGATTTAAGTTGAATTTCTGAAATATGACCTGCTAATTTAGCAACAGAATTTGTAGCTTGAGTTTTTTTGTTATTAAATTCTTGAATTGCTTGATTTTTAGCATTTGTAATTTCTGAAATATCAGTTGTATTGTTGATTGTGTTTAATAGTGTTTGTTTTTTAATATTACCACCTGATAATTTATTAATTTCTACCAATGCATCTTGTCTTGCTGATTCTAAATCAATATTATTAATAATATTTTGAAGTTCTTGTTTAGTTGAAGCATTATTTAATTGATTTTCATAATCAGATCTTGATTCTGGATTTTGTACTTGATTTAATTTACTTAATCCTTGTTCTTTTAGAGATTGTAATTCATTATTTAGTTTATTAATATAGTCTTCATATGCTTGTTGTTTATCAGTTGCTATAACATTATTTAGTTCACCATTTTTTTCATTACCAAATTTCTTAGTTAATTCTTGCGCTGATGTTTTTAAATTTTTTAAAAAGTCTAATGCTTGATTTTTAACTTCCTGAATCTCAGATTGTTTAATTGCTTGATTTAATTTTGCTTCTAATGAAAGTCTTGGTTCAAAGTTCTCTGATAATTTATTCAATATATTCTTAGTTGCATCATAATCATTTTTTAAAATATCTATTGCTTCTTGTTGTTTGTTATTTACTTCAACTGGATTTTGTGTGTTTGCAATAGTATTTTCTAATTCTAAACGTTTATTAATATCAATATCTATTCTAGCAATGATGTTATTTGCTCTATTTTTTAAAGTTCCTAAATCTACAACTTCCTTACGTCTTTGTGCTTCAATATCATCTAACAATTGTTCCAATTCTTTAATTTTATTATTTTTTTCTTCTAAAGTATTTGGGCGAGTGTTAATGATATTATTTAATCTTTGTTCAAAATCTTTTTTATCTACAACATTTTTAATTTCTGAATTAACTTGATTTGCTTTATGATAAACATCTGAACTAAGTTTTAATTTATCTATAGTTTCATAATTAGTTGCATTTGGTAATTCATTTAATAATGTATCTCTTTGGTCTGAAACAGAATTGTGAATATATGTTTGAGCATCATTTTTTAGATTTTCAAACAATTCATTAATTTCATCTTTAATTCTTAATAAATTAGGTTCTGAATTATTTGGTTGATTAATTTGATTTAAATATTCATTATGTTTAGGATGACCAACTAATTTTGCTAATTCAGTTAATGCTTGTTGTTTTGTATTTTCAATTAAAACTTGAGCTTTGTCTTTAACTGCTTTAATTTCAGGTATTGTGTGTGCATTTTTTAATTCTTCGTCTAGTGTTGATTTAGAATTAGTTTTATCTATAATTGCTTGAGCTTCTTGTTTTGCAGTTAATAAATCTATTGATTGATTTAATTTATCTTGATTAATTGCTGATTTGATTTCATTTAATGTTGAAATATCAGTTGCTTGATTAATTTGATTTAAATAATCTTTTTTATCTTGTAAACCGTTTAATAATTCTTTTGTTTCTTCTTTAGATTTTATTAATCTTGCTTGATTTTTAATCTCGTTTAATTTTTGTATTGTTTGATTGTTTGCATCATCTTTTTGGGTTAAAAGTTTTTGCTTTTCTGTTTCATCAGTAATTTGGTTTATAGTATTTGTTAAACTATCTTTATTTATTTTGAATATCTGTATTGCTTGATCTTTAATTTTATTTATTTCATATTCACTTTGTGCAGTTGTTAATAAATTAGTTAGGTTGTCTTTTGAAGAATCATCTGTTAATTTATTAACTTCAATAAATGCCAAGTCTTTTTGCATTTGAATTTGTTTTTTAATTTCTTCTTTAACTGCTAAGACTTGTTCTTTGGTTGTAGCATTATTAACTGTAGTTAATAAATCATTATTTTTTAATAAAAGTGCTAATTCTTCTTTTACTTGGTCTTTTAGTAAAGATAATTCATTATTTTGATTTCTTTGTTGGTTTTGAATTTCATTATAAACATTTAATAAATCATCAATAATAGTAATAAATTTTTGTTTGTTTTCATTTATGGTTGTAATATTGTTGATTTTAGTTATAAATTCATTCTTTTTAGTTTCATCTAATAAGGTATTGTTTAATTCAAGTACAATGTTTTTCATCAATTCATTTGCTTTAGTTAGTTCAGCATCTAATGAATTAGTTGAACCACTTGAATTGATTGCATTTTGGATTGTAGAAATTTCTGTTTCTTTATTATTATTTGGTATTTTATCTAATTTAGATTTGTATAATGATTTAACAGAATTTAAATAATTTACTATGTCTACACTTGAAATTTCATTTAATTTTTGTTCAGTATTTGTTTGATCAACTTTTGAAGTTAATGAAGTAAATATTTGATTATGTCATGGTGCATCATTTTCTCTGTTTGATGGTTGAATCTTAGTATTTAATTCATTTTTAACAGTAGTTTTAATTCTCTGAATTTCAGTTTCTACATCATTGATAACTTGATTTACTACTTCAACTGTTGTAGCATTATTTAATGTATTTGTTAATTCTACTCTTTTTGCATTAGTTTCTAATAAACGTTTTAGTTCTTCAGTTGCTAATTCTTTAGAAAAATCTAAATCACTAATTTGATTTTTTAGTTTTTCATTAACTTTGTTTTTCAATACATCTAAGGATTGTTTATCGTTTGAATTATTTAATTCAGATAATAAATTATTTTTACTTTCTGAATCTAAAATTCTATTAATATTTTTTTGAATCGCTTCTTTTTGTAATTGATTTTCTATCTCTATACTAATTTCATCTAATGTTTGTAAATTAAGAGCATTGTTTAATTTGTTTTGTAATTCTGTTCTTTTTTCAGAATCGATAATTTTGTTTAACTCAACTACTAGTTCTGTTTGTCTTCTTGAGAAAATATTGTTTGCATCAGATGCAATTTGATTAATTTCAGATTCAGAATTAGATGAATCTAAGAGTGATTGATAGGTATTTTTTAATTCTTTATTTACTAATTTATTAACTGCTTGTTGAGTTTGTGATTTTTGTTCGTTTAAATAAGCATTAATTTTTGCTATAACAACTTGACCTTGTTCTAGAGAACGAACATTATTAATATCTGATTGTATTTCATTATGTTTTGGTGTATTTTGATTAATTAATTTATTTAACTCAGTTGCTTGAGTAATTAAATTACTAATATCTTTATTTTCATTTGATTTAGCATTTATTTGATTAATGATTTCATTTAATTCTTCATTGTTTTTGGCATTATTAATTTTTTGAATAAAATCACGTCTTTGTTCAGGGAATAAATTCTTGTTTGTTAGTGAATTTATTGCAGATTCTTTTTTGATTTGTAATTTAATTAATTCTTGTATTTCTTTTAATCTAGCAATTGTATTTGCTTTATTAATTAACTCAGTAAATTCTGATTTTTTGGATAAAATAACTACTTTGTCTAATAATGATAAGGCTTGTGTTTTTTCACTATTAAAGATTTCTTCCATTACCTTTATATCATCTATTAAATCCGATTCTAAGACAGTTTTTTTATCATATGAATTTAGTTTATCTCTAAATTTATCTTTATTCGTTTGATCACCTGTTAATTTTTCTATTAGTTGTTCATATTCAGTTCAATTGTGGTTAATAATTTCAATGACTCTATCTCTTTGTGACTTAGAGGTTAATTCACTTGTTCATAAATCTTTGCTAATGATATGAGATTTATCTTTTAATCTATCAACATAGCTTTGAGTTTTATTATTATATTCACTTAATTTAATATCAACTTGTTGTGAAACTAAAAGCATTTCAGATTCAGTATTAACTTGTTCTAATTTATTCAATAATTCTTGATTGATATTGCTTGAAACTGAAATAACAGTGTTTATTTTTTGTTGAATATCACTTTTTAGATTATTTAAATAATTTGATGCTATATTTTTAATATTATTAATAGTTGCTTCAGTATTAGCATTGTTAATTTGTCTTGTTAATCATGCATTATCTATTAACTTATTAATTTCTTCTTGTGCTTGATTTCTTAAATTATTTATTTCATCATTTAATTCTTTTAAAACTAAATCTACGCTTTGTATATTTTTGCTTGATTGAATCTTATCTCTTAATTCTTGAATTTTAGTTTCATTAATTAATCTATTTATAACTTCGTTTTTAGCACTACGTTTTTTGTCTTCTAATTCACTTTGTTCTAATAATATTGTGTTGTTTATATTATTTAATAAACTTCTTGAGTATGGTAATGTAATTAAATGTTTAGTAGATTCATCATCATATTTATTTGTTTCATTTGTAAATAATTCAATGTTATTAGGTTTGTATAATTGAGATATTTTTGATTTAACTGTATTTATATTGTTTTGTATTTCGGTTGTTTCTTTTTGTAGTTGTTCGTCTACTTTTGTTGCAACGCTATTAATTTCATTTTCAGTATTTGCTAAATCTAATAATTTTTGTAATTCTTGTTGTTTTTCTATATCTTCTATTTTGTCTATTTTTTCTTGTATAGATTGTTTTTGATTTGTTGAATTAATTAAGCTTTGTAATTCTTGTTTTAAATTATTTAACTCACTGATATTTTTTGCATTATTTAATTTTTCTGTAAATTCAACTTTTAATACATCATTATTTAAATTATTTAAATCTTGAATAATTTCTGATTTTTTATCAGAAAAAGCATTATTTGCTAATTTAATAATATTATTAAAATCATCTTCAGAAACAGCAAGATTTAATTTGTTATTTAAATCCTCATTTAGAGTTTGATCTCCTTCTGTTTTTAAAATTGCTTGTGTTGTTTTTTCTTTTATTTCATTTAAAAGAGAGGTTGCTTTTTGTTCTAAAACTTGTGCTTTTGCAAGAGTATCAGTATTTAATAAATCATTAAATAAATTTGGTTTATTTTCATTATTATCACTTAATTTTAAAATATCATTTTTAATCTTTTCTTTTAATGTATTTAAAGATGATTCTTGAGCAATTAAATCATTATCTATATTTTGTTCCAATTCTTTTAAATCAGAAAGGTTATTTATATCAACCAATCTTGATGGATAATCTTTTTGATCAAATAAATAATCTAATTTATTTTTTATCTTATTTTTTAATCTTTGAATTTCTAACTCATTATCAACAACTTCTGAAAGATTATTTAAATCATCTATATTTTGTGCTTGATTTAATTTTTGTCTTAGTTCAACAACTTTAATATTGTCTTTTATTTTATTTATATCAGAATTTATAATTGATTTTTGAATGTTAAATACTTCTCTAGAATCCTTTAAATTATTTAATACATTGTAAATTTCTGTTCTAACTTGAATAAGTTTTTCTCTAATTTCAACTTGGTTTATATTCGGTTGATTATTTGAATCATTCATTGCTGATTCAATTAATCCTTTAACTCTATTTTTTTCTTCATTATTATTAATATTATCTGCTAATAAAATTAACTCATCATGAAGAACTTTATTATCTGATTCACGTTGATGATAATCTTGAGCATTATTTTTTATTGAATATATTTCATGTTTTTTAGTTACTGTATCTAATTGAGATTTAAGTTCTTCTTTTTTGGTATTATGATTTATTTTCTGAATTTCTTCTAATGCTGATTTTTTATCATCTGATAATGTTAGTAAATCATTAAGTTGATTTTTAATTTCTAATAAATTATTTAAATTAGTTTCACTGTCAATTTGATTTTTTAAATCTGCTACATTTTCTTTATTGTCTAATTGGTTGTAGATGTCATTGGTTTGTTTTTTGGTTTCTTGTACTGAATTTAAATTCTTTACTTCATCTAATAAATTATTAAATTGACCAAAATTAGAATCAGCATTATTTTTTAAGTTATTAAATTTCTCTGTTAATTCTTGTTTTTTAGCATCTAAATTAGAATCAGCGATTGAGTTTAATGAATTTTCTATATCAGATTTAATGTTATTAAGTATGTTAGATGCATCATTTTTTATTTTATTTATTTCTGATTCTGTGTTTGAATTCACTAATTTTAGTTCTAAATCATTTTTATCTTGAGAATTACCTTGCAATAAATCAACTTGTTTTTTTGCTTCACTTCTTGCTTGATCTAGAATTTCGTTAATTTTATTTGCAATATCTTTTATTGCTTGAACATCATTTGCATCATTTAATTTTTGGTTAAATTCTTCTCGTTTTTCTTGATTTAATTTGTTAATTAAATTATTAACATCGTTTTTTAATTTATTAAGACTTAATAATTTATCCAATTCTTCTGAAATTGTATCAAGTTCTTTTATTGAATTAGAGGAATTGATATCTTGATTATATCTTGTTTTTATTTCATTTGTTAAGTCTGATTGCTTTACTCTTTCTAAAAGTATTTTTTTCTTAGCATTAAGCAATCCATCTAAACCTGAAGATTTTTTGATTTCTTCTTCTAGTTTTCTTTTAACTTCTGTTAATTCATCTAAATTTCTTGAGTCATTAATTGAATTTATAAAATCATTTCTTTTATTAGAATCTAATACACGATTGCTTAAATTAAGTAATTGATCTTTTATGTTTTCAAAATCCTTATTATCTTCAGAAACTAATAATTTTTGAATTTTTTGTTTTATTTCTTCTAATTCTTTATCTGATGAAGCATTGTTTAAATCATTGTATATTTCTTGTTTGTCATCTTTATCATTAATTTTTCTTGCTTGTTCAACTATTGGAAGAACTTTATTTAATAATTGATTTAATTCTTCTAGTTTATTTAAGTTATCTTTTGCTTGTGATTTTAAATTAATGTATTTTTCTTTTAATTCATCAGGTAATAAAGAAATTTGATTAGTTATTTCTTCATTTAAATTACTTATTCTTTGTTTTTGATCTGATAAATATTTATTTAAATCATTTAATGATTCACCAGTGTTTTTTGAAGATAAGTCTGAAAGTAATTTATCAGTCACATTATCACTTAGTATATTATTTTGTAAATCATTAATTTTTTGATCAAATTGTATTACATTGTTTAAACTTTTAACAAAATCCAATAATTCATCTATTGTTTTTGATTTAGATAAAGTATCTGTTATCTTTTCTTTATCAAGATTTTTAATTAGTGATAATTTAGAAGAAACATTGTTTTCAATAGTTCTTTTTAAGTTATTTAAAATTCTATCTAAGTCATTAAATTGTTCATTTTTAAAATACTTATCTGGAAGTTTATTTAATTCTTCTTCAATTAAATCTACTGGTACATCTAAGTTTCTTAAAGAATTTATATAATCTTGTGTTTTATTGTATTTTTCTTCGTAACTACTTGCATTATTACTTCAAACTCATGTTATAGCAATTGATGTACCTGTAGCAATACTTGACATTGCTATTGAAGTTATAAATAATTGCAAACCTTTTTTATTTTTTAACATTTTAATTCCTTTCAACTGAGAATTTATCAAAATAAGAAAAATATTCCCAGTTTTATTTCTAAAAATTTGTTTATAAAATTATAAATTGAATTTTTTAATATTTTTACGTTTATAAAAAAAAAAAAAAACTTTTTTGTCCTTTGTTATAGTGTTAAAAGGAAAATTTAAAAAAATTTGTTTTTTTGTTAATTTCTAAATCTTAAAAATTTTAAAAAATCATTTTCATTTAAATATGTTTTTAAAACTTAAAAATTAAAAATTTATAATTTTTTAATGAAATATATTTCATTAAAAAATCAAAATTTTATGTTTTTTAAAGTATTTTTTTAAAAAAAGTAAAATAAATGAAAAAAATATGAAATAAAATATGGAAATTATCATTTTCACGAGAAAATAAATAATTCTAAAATTGACTATAAATGTTTTTTGTTAGTTTAAAAACTAAAATACTAAATAACATTAAAAAAAACTTATTTTGCTATGTCATAGGCAAATAAGTTAATAATTTTAAGAATTAGTTATTATTTTTAATATAAAAGTTTATAATATAAAAATATATAAAGCATTATAATTTATATATTTGAAGGAGAACTATGGATAACAAAAATAAATTAAATTTTATTCGATTTAGAAAAGAAGAAATAGCCTATGCTATAGCAAAAGAAAAAAACAAAAATAACAAATTAATCCAAAAACAAAAAGAAAGGGAATTACCAATTTATAAAAAAAGTCTTTTTGTTAATTTAATTTTAACTTCAGTTGCTTTGATAATTATTATAGGTTTGCTATTAGTAGCATTTTATATAGGTAAAACTTTATAGTATGAAAAGGAGTTAATGTGGAAAATCAAACTATATTAACAGTTATTTTAATTTTTGTTATCTTTTGTTTTTTAACTTTAATATTGTTTTTTGTGTTTCTAAACTGAACAAATATCCATAGTTTCATAGTTTCTAAAATTAAGAAAAATAGATATGATAAAATCGGAAAAAGTTCTCAGATAAGATTAATAAATCAATTAAGAGAAAGTGTTGAATATTTATCTAAAACTAAAACAGGTGCGCTAATAACAATTGAAAACAATGATAATCTTGATAACTTAAGAACAGATGGGATTATTGTTAATGCTAATATTTCAAGTGCTTTATTAATTTCTATTTTTAACAAGTATTCTCCATTACATGATGGTGCTGTGATTATTAGAGATGCAAAAATATACTATGCTTCTACTTTTTATAAAATAACTAGTAAATCTGTAAATTCAGAATATGGTTCAAGACATCGTGCTGCTATAGGTATTTCCGAACAATCAGATGCAATCACAATAATAGTTTCTGAAGAAACAGGTACAGTTAGAATATTAAAAAAATCCAAAATACATAAAGTTAAATTAGAAGAATTTCAAGAAGAATTAATTAAATTTTTAAAGGACTAAAATGGAAAAAGATCAAAGAGAATTTAATAAGAACTTGCTTATTTTAGAACTTCAAGAATTAATTAATTCAAAAAGTGTTAAATCACTTAGAGAACTAGAAGAAGACATACCTCATGCAGATTTTGCAAAAGCTTTAGAAGAGTTAAGTATAGAAGACCAAATTTATGTTTTAAGAATTTTAAAAACAGAAGAAGCAGCCGAAATATTTTCTTATTTAGATGATGATATCAAGCTAAATCTAGTTAATTCTTTTACAGACGATTTAGGACAAAAGGTTTTACAAGAAATTGAAACCGATGAATTAGCAGACTTAATAGAAGAATTACCTGCTAACATAACTCGTAAAATACTTTCTCAAACCCCTAAAGAAAAAAGAGACAAAATTAATCAAATTCTTTCTTATACAAATGACCAGGTAGGTAGTTTTATGAGAGTGGATATTTCAATTTTAAAAGACTCCTGAAATTGTAAAAAAGCACTTAATAAAATTAGAAAAGACTATAATCAAAATATTTTAATGGGTCATAATTTTTATATTGTAAATGAAAATGGCTATTTAATAGGTGATATCACTTTAGAGGAATTAGTATTTAGTAATGAAGAGCAAACACTTTCTGAATTATATAATGCTGTTACTAGTGTTAAACCAACTGATGATAAAGAATATGCAGCTCAAGTATTCTCAAATCACGATAAATCCACTTTGCCAGTAATAACAAATGATAATAGATTAATCGGTATGATTACTTCTGATGATATTATTGATGTTATACAAGAAGAAGCGACTCAAGATATTTATAAAATGGCGGGGATAAATCCTACTGCAGCTGAAGAAAATTATTTAAAAACCAGAATACTAAGTATTGTTAAATCACGTGTTTTATGATTAATTATTTTAATGATATCAGCAACTCTTTCTCAATTTATAATACAAGAATTTACTAATCTGAGTGAAAATTTCTTAGATAGTTTGCAAATAACTGTTTCAACTGCAGTAGTTGTTTCATTAATACCTATTATAAGCGGTGCAGCAGGTAATGCTGGTTCACAATCTTCAACAACAATAACACGGGCTGCTGCTTTAGGCGATTTTGACAATAATGAATATAAAAAGGTTATTTTTAAAGAAATTATAGTAGGAACTATAATTGGTGGAATAATGTTTTTAGTAAATATTATGAGATTATATATATATTATGCTATTCCGTATTTCAGAGAAGGTGCAAAAGATTGAAGTACATTAAGTTTCATCATAATAGCTAGTTCTCTTTCGTTGTGATTAGTTGTTATATTTGCAAAATTCTTAGGAACAATTATTCCTTTATTGGCCATAAAGTTCAAAAAAGATCCAGCAGTTATGTCTGCTCCAATTCTTGCTACATTATCAGATGCACTAGCTACACTAATCTTTTTTGGTTTAAATTTATTAGTATTGTATTTAGCGTACATTTCCGGGATAATAGGTGAAAGCAATACAAATAGCCAAAATATTACACAATATATAAATATTTTTACAGAACTCAATATGAGTTTAAATTTAGTATATTAGGAAGATAAAATGGAAGAAAATATTATTATAGAAAAGGCAAAAATCCTTGCTGAAAGATATTTAGAATTGAACAAAGAATTATCAGAAATCAAAAAAGAAGTTAAGGATTTATTAAAAGAATACAATCAGGAAGTCAATGAAAGATTATCGAATGGTGGTTTTTTAATATATGAAAAGCCTGAAGATAAAGAAATTATAAATAATAAAAAAGTCACTGCTTTATTGTTCGATTTATTAATTCAACTAAATAATGGACAATTAATAACTCCTCCGAGCGAAGAAGAAATAAAAAGAGATGTAACAAAAAACTGTGTAGAAGTAAAAAGTTATAATTGAAGATTAAAAATAAAAAAATAGGAGAATAATGAATAATCAAACATTCTTTTCAGCAGAAGCTGGTAATATAATAATTTGAGTTGTCTTAGCAATTATTTTATGTTTATTAATTGTATATTTTTTATATCAATTTATTAAAGGTAAAATCGAAAAAAAACGAACTAAACAAGCAACAGAGGAATTCGAAAAAAATTCATCTATTTACTGATATGAAATAGTTATAAAAATTAATAAATTAATACTTTTAAATAAATATACTCATGATAATTTTGTGCCTAGTATTGGAAAATACACAATGTCGGAGATAAACCGTGCCACAAAAAATGTTATAGATCAAATTTTTGATGAGTATGAGTTTAAAAACTTTATCTTACAAAATCCTAAGTTTCAAAAAGAAATTCAAGAATTAGATATGCTAAGAGATTTAAATTCTAATTTATGACAAAAGAAGTTAGAAAAAGTTTTAACTGATTTTAATAACTATGAAGAAACTGCATTAAATGAAGCAAAAAACTCTATAAGAACTTCATTAGAAAACTTAAAAACTAAAGAAGAATTAAACATATGAATGGAAGAAAAATATTATTCTGCATTAAATAAAATTAAAGAAAGTAATAATGAATAATTTTTATAAAAAACTAAATTTACCTAATAAATTAACTTTAATGAGAATAATATTTGTTATTCCTTTGATTTTTTTTATGAGTTTTAATGTTTTTATATTTAAACAATACAACCCATATTCAAATATGTTAATATCATTTAAATCATATTTATCAGTTTGACCTTCTGTTGTATTTTTTGTATTTAATATTTTTATCCTAACAATATTTATTTTAGCAATGGTAACAGATTATTATGATGGAAAAATAGCAAGAAGCCAGAACTTAGTTTCTACTTTTGGAAAATTGTGAGATCCTATTGCAGATAAATTAATTACAACTACTACATTAATTTATTTATCAATTATATGGCTAACTCCTTATTGAGTAGTTATTTTATTTATTTTAAGAGATATTATTGTTGACGGATGCAGAGGTCTTTTAATAAAAAATAATCAAGATGTCTCAGCTAGTTTTTGAGGAAAAGCAAAGACAATGATTTTAAGTATAGGAATTATTTTAGTTTTGTTATTCTCAATACTTTTTCATTTTATGAATTCACCTGTTTATATTAACAATATAAGTTGATGATTTTTAATTATTAATATACCAATCTTTGTTTCTTTATTTTTTTCTTGTTTTTCTGGTTATTTATATATTAAAAAAGCTTGAAAATTTATGTTTTAATGTAGAAAAATATTCGGGAACCGAATATTTTTAATTAAAAAACAAGCTTATTATAATAATTCAAAGCAAATAAATTTTAAATATTATAAATTTATTCATTTTCTATTATTTGACTTAAAATAGGTTCAATCTCTGAAATTATTCGATAGCGTAAAAAATCAAAAACATTCATATAAGAATATTGGTTATGTTGGTTTAAAAAATGTAAAGAGAACAAATATAAAAGTTTTAAGTTTAGGAAATAGTGAATATATTGAAAACTTGAATGAGAATTACAAATCAATAATCGATAAAATAATTTCAAAATATGATGAAAACACAAATCCAGTACTATTGAAAAATTTGATTATAGAAAGTTTAAA
>NZ_JNKA01000009.1 GCF_000701865.1 Mycoplasmopsis felis ATCC 23391
GTGTTTTTTTGACAAAATTCTCAAAAGTTTTTTCACAAATTATAGAATAAGAAGTGTCTATCTATTTTTATATTATTTAATATATAGGTTCTTTGGTATGCATTATATTTACCAGATACTAGATGCATATAACCCATATTAACACCATTACCAGCTATTGATATACCTTCACCTTCAAAACTATACTTATCAATTTTATATACATCAATACCTGAGGTATAAAAATTATACATCCCGCTTTTTACCATAGCATTTGCATCCAATTTACCATTTGTTATGTTAGCAATATTTCCTATTGTATCCTCTTTCCACTCTTCACCAAACCCTTTAAATCTAACTTTTGGAACTAAAACTTTTTTCATAATTATCCTTATTTATTTTTAATAATTTAATTATAGCATTATAAATTAGTTCTCTTATTTTACAAAAAACAGAAACAATGTTGTTTCTGTTTGAATATTTAAAATTAAATTTTATTATTTTTTTTAAAAGTATTTTTAAAAAACTTAACTATTTCATTATAAATTGTTAATAAAAAACCAAGTAATAAAGCAGGTAATCAAAATGCTATATCATATAAGTTATTATTACTTAATTCTGTGATATTAGTCATTTTAAATATTTCCCTTACTCCAGGAGTAAAAGCAACAAAAATAACACAAACTAATGAGAATAAACTTGCTAAATATACTAATTTATACTTTTTAACACTACATTTAAAAATAGAGTTTTTTGACATTAAATTAATAGAATTAATACTTGCACCAACTCCTAAAGCAATAAACATTGAAGTAGAAGTTATTTTTATAAAATCTTCTCCAGTGATATTTTTATTGCTAGCAACTAACGCTGCTATTAAATAAGATAGTAATGAAGCAAGAGAAATAATTAAACTTTGGATAATTAATTCTTTTCCCATTCCATTTGCAAAAATACTATCTTTTTTGTTCAATGGTTTTTGAGACATTACATTTTCATCAGTTGGTGTCATTCCAAGCGCAATAGCAGGTAATCCATGAGTTAATAAATTAATTCAAAGTAATTGAGAAGCAGACAGTATAATTATTTCACTTTCTTTTATTTGATTTTTAAATACAAAAGAAAAAACAAATAAACCAACTAACATTACTATTATTTCAGTTAATGAAGAAATTAACAGATTTAAAATAACTGATTTAATTCTATTAAATGTTTCTCTCCCGCTTTTAATTCCTTTTACTATAGTAGCAAAATTATCATCAGTTAAAATAACATCAGCAGCTTGTTTGGATACATCAGTTCCTGTGATACCCATTGCAATACCTACATCACTTGCTTTTAATGCTGCTGCATCATTAACACCATCACCTGTCATTGATACAACTTCATTATGTGATTGTCATGCTTTAACTATTCTTAATTTATCAATTGGATTTACTCTTGCATATACTGAAATATTTTTAACTTTGTCTTTTAATTCTTGGTCTGACATATTGTTTAATTCGATCCCATTAATTGCAAGATTCCCATCTTGATATATTTCTAATTCTTTTGCAATTGCTATTGCAGTAGTTAAGTGATCTCCAGTTATCATAACTGTTTTTATACCAGCTTGCCTTGCTTGTTTAACGCTTTCTAAGACATTTTGTCTTGGTGGATCAATCATACCAATTAAACCAAGAAAAATTAAGTCATTTTCATCTTCGATACTTATTTTGTCTTTGTCTATATTTTTATAAGCAATAGCAATAACTCTATAAGATGATTTTGATCATTCTTCATTTATTTCAAAATACCTATCTTCTTTATTTATACATTTACTTAAAATAACATCTGGAGCACCTTTGACAATAATCATTTTTTCTTTATTTATATTTTCAACTAACACAGACATTGTTTTTCTATCACTGTCAAAAGGTATCGAATCTAGTTTATTATAAGTTTTATAAAATTTGTCTGCTGAATTATCATTCATTAAACCATATCTTAAAATTCCAGTTTCAGTTGGATCGCCAACTTCTATATATTCATTATTGGAATTTATAGAAACAGAAGCATCACAACAAGCAACTAAACAACTTAAAGCAAATGAATCAGAAGGTTTAATTGATTTATTTTGAGCATCAAAAAATTTCTGAACAGTCATTTTGTTTTCTGTTAGAGTTCCTGTTTTATCAGAACAAATGATACTAGTAGAACCAAGTGTTTCAACAGCAGGAAATGCCTTTATAATAACATGTTCTTTAGTCATTTTAGATACACCAATAGCTAAAAGAACTGTTGTAAATGTAATCAGCCCTTCAGGAATAGCTGCAACTGCTAAAGAAATACCGATAATAATTGAATTTGAATAAGTTTCAGGATTATTTCATATTCCTGAAAAAGAGTTAGTTAATACAAGTTGTAAAATTGTAGTTATAAATAATAATAACACACCTAAGATTCCAAAAATCTTACTTAATTTATTTAATTTTATTTGTAATGGTGTTAATATTACTTCTTGTTCTTGGATTAATTGGTTAATTTTTCCTATTTCAGTATTTTTTCCAGTTTTTATAACTAAAGCAATAGCACGACCATTTGTAATATGAGTTCCCGCAAAAACTTCTGATTTTCTATCTCCTAAAGTTTTATTTGATTCTACATTTTCATCAATAACTTTTTTATCTACAGGTAGTGATTCTCCTGTTAATGCTGATTCTACTACAGCTAAACTAAACGATTCAACAAGTTTACAGTCAGCTGGAACTAAATCACCTGCTTCTAAAACGATTAAATCACCAATAACAAGTTCAGTTGACGGAATATTTATTAATTTTCCATCTCGATAAACTTTTGTATATAATTCATTATTTTTTTCTAATGCTTTAACTGCTTGGTCAGATTTTATTTCTTGATAAGTTCCTAATAAAGAGTTTAATACTATTACTATTAAAATAATAAATGGTTCAACAAAGGAAACTATAATATCTTGTGTTTTTGGAGTTTCTGCTTTACCAAATGTTTCATAAAATGCAACAGATAAACTAAATACAGCTGCAATTAATAATAAAATAATCATAAAGTCTTTAAACTGATTTAAGAATAATTTAAAGATATTTACTTTTTTTTCGTTCTTAATTTGATTTAAACCATTTTTTTTTAATAGTTTATTTGCAACTTCATTAGTTAAACCTATTCTGTTTTTTATATAATCTTTATTTATCAAAATTTTCCTTTCTTAATTTTATGTTTTTATTATATAAAAAAAGTATAAAAAATAACTATATTAAAATAGTTATAATTGTTTAAATAATTCTTGTAATTCAGAATATTTTTCTTTAGATTTTTCTCATGAACTTTGTATTAATGAAATTCTCTCTTGATTATTTTCTTTTACGGCAGTTACATATTTTTCATAAATTCTATTCATATAACCAGTTATTCTTCTTAGTGCTTTCAATGGATCAAGGTATTTATTTTTATAAAATTCATCAAGTGTTTTAGTGTAAAAATTTCTTACTTGCATACTGAATTCAGTGTTATCTTCTGGATTTTTTAATCTATTGATATTATTGATAATTTTAGGTTTAATTTCTTCGATAATAGTGTTTTTGATTTCAGACATTATCATATTAAGTTTTTGAATTTTTTCTTCAAAGTTAGCATCAGATTTATAGATAGTAGTAGCTTTATTTCAAAAAACATCTGGTTTGTCTTTATCATCTATTTCTTTTCTAATAACTTCAGAAATACTTTTATAGATTGTATTTAATTCTGCGCTTTCATTCTTTTCATCAGAAGTTTTTTTACTTGAAATAGCAACACCAGCTGTAATTGATGCAGCTGTAATAATAAATAAACTTGTTCCTGCTATTGTTAATCATTTTTTATTTATTTTTTTTAACATATCAACCTTTACTAATCAAATTATTAAATTTTTGTATGTTATAATTATAATATATTTATATATATGTTTAATATTAAGATATTTTATGTCTTAATTCTTGATATATCAAATAATCAAAGGAGATATAATGGTTAAAGAAATTTATATAGCAGGTGGATGTTTTTGAGGTGTGCAAGCTTACTATGATAGATTAAAAGGAGTGTTAGAAACTTCAGTTCACTATTTAAATGGTGGTTTTGAAGGAGTATCATATAAAGAAGTTTGTCTTGGTTCAAGTCATGTTGAAGCGGTGAAAGTTAAATATGATGATAGTTTAATTTCTGAATCTACTATATTTGAGTTATTTGTCAATATAGTAGACCCATATTCATTAAATAAACAAGGCAATGATAAAGGAGTTCAATATAGAATTGGTTTTTATACAAACGATTCAAGTTTATTAAATGAATACAAGCAATTAAATGAAGAATTTAAAAAGAATGAACAAAAAGATAATTATATAGAATTTTTACCTGTTTCAGATGATACAAAAGCAGAAGGTTATCATCAAGATTATTTAAAGAAAAATCCAAAAGGTTATTGTCATATAAATTTATATTCAATACCAGAAAAATATTTAAAATAAAAAAAAGAAAGTTGGAACTATGGAACAAACAATGTATAAATCCTTGTTGCAAATCAAATCAAAATATATTGAATTAGAAGAACAAACAATGAGTCCAGAAATTATTTCTGATATAAAAAAATACACAAAAATTACAAAAGAAATAAATTCTATTAAGGATATCGTGACTGTATTTAACAAGTATTTATTAAGTGAAAATACATTAAAACAAGCTAAAGAAATATTAAAAACAGAAAAAGATGAAGAATTATTAAGTTTAGCAAAATTAGAAATACAAGAAAACGAAGTTTTAATGGAATCATTATCAAATGAATTAAAAATATTGATTTTACCTAAAGATGAAAATGATGAACGTGATGTTTTAGTTGAAATAAGAGGTGCAGCTGGCGGTGATGAAGCTAACATTTTTGCAGGTGATTTATATAGAATGTATCTAAAGTGATGTTCACAAAATGATATGAAAACAACTTTATTAGATTCAATAGTTGCTGAATCAGGAGGTTTTACTTTAGTTACTTTTTCAGTTAAAGGTGAAAAACCTTATTCAAAACTAAAGTTTGAATCAGGAGTACACAGAGTTCAAAGAATACCAGTTACTGAGACAAAAGGGAGAGTTCACACATCAACTGCAACAGTTACTGTTATGCCTGAAATAGATGATGATATTGAAATAGATATTAAATCAGATGACATAAGAATTGATGTTTTTAGATCAAGTGGAAACGGTGGTCAATCTGTTAATACAACTGATTCAGCTGTAAGAATAACACATATGCCAAGTGGAATTGTTGTATCTTGTCAAGAAGGGAAAAGTCAAATTCAAAACAAAGAAATAGCAATGAGAATTTTAAAATCAAAATTATATGATATTGAAATTCAAAAAAAACAACAAGAAGAATCAGAATTTAGAAAACTAGCTGGTTCTGGAGCTAGAGCAGAAAAAATTCGTACATACAATTATCCCCAAGATAGAGTTACAGACCATAGAATATCATTTTCAACTTCATTAGGTCCAATAATGGAAGGTAAACTAAATTCTATTATTGAAGCATTATTAACAGAAGAGCAAAACGAAAAAATAAAAGAAGCTGGTATTTAGTGCATAATAAAGAAACTTTATTATTAGAAAAAAGAAGATATGTTTTACCACAAACTGTATCAATACAAGAACAAGAATGATTAGATAAATCTATGCCAGTTCAAAAAATAATTGGTTATATTGAAATGGCTAATGTTATTATAGATATATCGCAAAATGTTTTAATCCCAAGATATGAAACAGAAGAGTTAATTTATGAAATTTTTAATAATTATCCAAAAGAAGCGAATCTAAAAATATTTGATTTATGCACAGGTTCAGGTTTCATTGGTTTAGCATTAAAAAAACATTTTATAAATTCAGAAGTTACTATGTCAGATATTTCAAATGATTCTATAATTCAAAGCAGAATTAATAAATTAAAAAATAATTTGTCAGTAAAAATTATTCAATCAGATTTATTCGAAAATATAAATGATACTTATGATTTTATTGTTTGCAATCCTCCCTATATTTCTTTTAATGAAAAACTAGATAAATCAGTTATTGATTTTGAGCCATATAATGCATTATTTGCAGAAAATGATGGACTTTATTTTTATGAAAAAATTATTAAAGAAGCAAAGCAATACTTAACTAAAGAAGGTAAAATATTTTTTGAAATTAATCCTAAACATATTAATTGATGGAACCAACAAAAAAATAATTATGAAATAAAAATAATCAAAGATATCAATAAAAAAGACAGAATAGTTATTTTTTCTTATAAATAAATTACTATGAAACTTTAATAATAAAAGTTTATAATATTAATGTATAGTTAAAAAATAAGTAGGAGAAATTTATGAATAAAATTTTGAAACGTAAAAATAAATTTTTTACTATTTTAACAGGCACAACTATTGTTGCATCTTCATCAGTTGCATTGACTTTATATCAAAGCACTTCATCAATAGGACAAGGTAAAGATTCCAATTATCCATCTTACAAAAATGGAACACTAATTCCAATTGATAATGCAGATGGTGGAGTTTTATCTATTTTCGATAGGGGAATTAAACAACCAGAAAAAAAAGTAGAACCAAAACTACCTGAACCTCCGAAAGTTGAACCAATAAAAGAAGAACCTATTATTAAAGAACCTGAAAAACCAATTGAAAAACCCCGTATAGAACAACCTAAAGTTTCACCAATAGTAGAAATAAAACCACAAAATCAACCAGAAAAACCAGTTGAAACTCCAAAACCTAAAGAAAAAGAAGTGGTTATTGAAAGAGATAATTACACAATCAAAGTTAAAGTTAAAGATGTTCCTTTAAGAAAAGATTTAAGATCTGATATTGAAAAAGGAATAACAAATAGAAAACCATATTATGCAGAAATAGTTCCTGACGTAACAAGTGTAGAAGTAACAGAAGAAACAAGACAAAAAACAATAGCAAATGGACAAAAAAATCTAGATAGACAAATTAATACTAATCAACATATTTTTGCTTTATTTAGGGACCCTAATTTACATGAAAAATCATATGATAGTATTTTAAAAGGACCAAATGAAGATTACTTTGTTCATTTATATGATAAATTCAGTGCTTTATTAGAAAATGGAGACAAAGTTAAAGAGTTTTTATTACCAGAAGGTGTTGCTAATTACGATCAATTAAGATCAATATCAGGAATATATCAATATGTAACTAGAAATGGTCAATTACGTCCAATTAAATTAAGTTATTTAGCGATTATTTCATATTTAGATTTTAAAAAGTTTACTGAACTAACAGATAATGCAAAAAAACAGTTAGAAAATGGTTATTATATAGCAGAAGATAACAATGAAATAATAATTGATGCAAATGGAAAATTGGATTCAAGAGTATATAGCCCTATATTTAATAAAGTTACTGCAGAAAGAGAACGTAATAACTCAGAAAAGAGAGTTTTTGGTATAAACAGTGTTTGATCAAGGAACCCAGAGGATATTAGGAACGGGAATTATCCTGGTTGAACAAAAAGGGATATATCAACAGAATACTACAATAATCCAGAATATAACTTAAATCACAATGATGGTATTTTATTATATGAATTAACTAAAAATGCTGATAATAAAGCAAAAACTTCTATTGATAAAGGTGTATTAGTTTCAATAAATGCTTCTAACCCAAGTGGGTATAGTAAAACACTAGCTTTAATTAATAAACTAAAAGAAAAAGAAATTCCTATTACAGGTTATAGAATAACTAATATGGGTAAATCAGATTCAACTCAAAAATTCAAAGAGATACTAAGTGCTTTACCTAATGAATTGCCATTTTTAGAATTATTCTTCGAATCACCAAATACATCTTCTTTAATTGCTCTTGAAAATAAAGTTATAGATGAATTATCATTATTTAGTTCATTAAATCCAAATGATGAAAGATTTTCGTTTAATCCTTGAGCATTCAAACTAACCCATTTTGTCAATACACTAGATTATAATTCATATGGGGGCTATTTACCTGGTGTTCAATCATTTTCTCGTATTAATTTCAATAGTATTTCATTTGATGAATCAGATTGAAACGGTATTGAAGATACAACAAGAATTAACAATGGTTTAAGAATGGTCTATGTCTCTAGAAATAATGAAAGAATATTCCAAGGACAATTTGGTCCGGGTAATCATCCTGATAGAGATAATGCAGGAAATAGTTATCCAACTGGTTTAGATTTATCAAGAATTAAAGCAGCTAAATCATTACGTAATTTAATCTTTTATGATCAAGAAAATGATGGTACAAGACCAGATAAAGTACGTAAATTAACAAGAATTGTTTTATATAATAATTCAGATGTTTGAGAAATAGATTCTGATGAATTAAACAATGCTCAATTCCATGAAATTTTAGAAAAAGACCCTAACTTAAGACCAAAAAGTAAAATTATCTTTAGTAACGGTAAAACTACAAGAAAAATAAGAATAAAAGCAAAAGAAAACGGTCATTCATTAAATAGTAGTGGAATAAACAACTTAAGAACATTACTTGGTTGATCGGATAACACATTTAATTCAAATACAGAAATTTTAGTAGATCCAACAGAAACTAACCTAATTAATTCATTATCAGGATTTAATGTAGTTAGAAGTTCTGGTGCAGATGACGATTTAGTAATAACATAACAAAAAATCTACCTTTTAATAGGTAGATTTTTTGTATTAAAATGGCGGGGGTTAAAGGAATCGAACCCTTATCATCGGTTTTGGAGACCACTATATTGCCATTATACTAAACCCCCAAAATAAAAAATTATTTTCCAAATTTAAAGTGACATACATCACCATCTTGCATAATATAATTTTTACCTTCTTGTCTTAATTTACCAGAGTTTTTGGCACCTTGTTCACCATTATTTTTAATATAATCTTCATACGAAATGATTTCAGCTTTAATAAATTTCTTTTCAAAATCACTATGAATAACACCAGCACATCTAGGTGCATTTCAACCTTTATGAAACACTCAAGCTCTTACTTCTTGAACTCCTGCTGTAAAATAAGTTTGTAAATTTAATAATTCAAATGCTTCTTTTGTTAACAAGTCTAAACCACTTTTTTTAATTCCATATAAATTTAAAAATTCATTTTTATCTTCTTCGTTTTCTATTTCAATTAACTCAGATTCTAATTTAACTGATATGGGAATTATTTTTTCATTTTCATTTAAAGAATTTTTAAGAGCACTATAATTTACGTCGTTTTCATAATCTTTAATTTGTTCATTGTTTAGATTTGCAACATAAATAATAGGTTTATGAGTTAATAAATGATACCCTTTAATAACTTTATTTTCATTTTCATTTAATTGAATTTCTCTTACTGCTATGTTTTTTTCTAGTTTCTCTTTTATTTTGAATGCAGTAGATTGTTCAAATATTGCCTCTTTATCACCAGATTTTGCTTTTTTAGATATTCTATTTAACACATTATTAATTGTTTCTAAATCAGCTAATATTAATTCATAATCTATAATTTCTTTATCTCTTACTGGGTCTATAGAATTTGCTACATGAATTATATTATTATCATTAAAACATCTTACTACATGAATAATTGCGTCTACTTCTCTAATATTTGCAAGAAATTTATTACCTAAACCTTCACCTTTAGATGCACCTTGAACTAAACCAGCAATATCCACAAAATCAAAAGTTGCTCATATTATTTTATTTGGTTTCACTAAATTTGCTATTTTTTGCAATCTTTCATCTATTAATGGAACAGAAGCAACATTTGGTTCAATTGTTGTAAAGGCATAATTACTTGATTCTGCTTCCTTTTTAGTTATTGAACTAAATAAAGTACTTTTTCCTACATTTGGTAATCCAACTATTCCTGCTTTTAATGACATATTTTCTCCTTATGTTTCTATATTTTACTTAAAAATTGTTTTATTTAAACATAAAATATAGTTATTTTTTAGTAAATTTTTATGATTAATATATTTAATTAATGTGAAAGTTTATTTTAAATGAATTTTAGTAGGTATTTTCTTAATTTTTATAACAGGGTTTACAACTTATTTTTTTATTTCTAGTCAACAAAAAATAACAACAGTTGATAAGTTTAAATCAAAAAGATATATAGTTAAAGGTGCTTTTGATCAACCAGGGATCCACATAAGTGATAAAAAATTAACTTACAGACAATTATTTTTTCTCACACAATTAAAGTCTGATGCAGACATAAGTGATTTTAATTTAGATGATATAGCAATTGAAAATCAAGAAATATATGTTCCATATAAGAATTTGATTCTTTATTGAAATTCTTTAAGAAGTGCTAATGAATTAATTTCATTTGGTTTATCTAATAAATATGCGAAATTAATAATGGATTACAAAGAAAAAAATGAAGGAGTTCCTAGTTGAAACGATATCTTAAAAATATCTGGTATTGGAGTAAAAACAATTGAAAAACTCCAAAGTTTTTTGATACTAGAATAAGTTCATTTAATGTCTTTTTAATTATTTCACTTTTTTATGCTTTTTTAAATAATCAATCAAGTGTTTTTCTTATTTCTATAATTATTTTAATTGTTATACAAATACTTATTTTTAGAACATATTTAATAAGTATAATTATTTGTCTTCTTATTTTATTTTTTTTATATGAAATAAAAAAATATTTGTATAACATTTCTTTATTCTCAAATATAAATGGAACATTTCAAGTCATTTCTATAAAGGAAAAATTTATAGAAGTTAGAAATATTTATAATTTAAAATTTATACTAAAAAAGAATTATGATTTGCATCTTTATCAATTAATTAATGTTAACGGTTATTTACAGTATTCAGATAATATTTATTATATTGATAAACCAAGCATAGTCTATATAAATAATTTTGATGTTAGATTTTATATCTTTAAGTTTTTTAGTTCTTTTAAAAATTATAAGGAAATAGTTATTCCAATAACCTTTGGTTATACATATTCAAAATCAACTTTATTTGAAAACGCAAATAACATAGGGATTTTGCATTTCTTGATTATTAGTGGTTTACATTTTAATTTATTAAATAATATATTGAAAAAGATTTTTAAAAACAAAAAGAAATTAATCAAAGCAATTTTATTTTTGTTTTGGATTTTGACAGTTTCAAGCATTTCTTCAAACAGAGCTATTTTACAAAAGATATTACCTAATAAAATAAAAAACCAAAAAATTCAAAAAGAAACAAAATTATTATATATTTCAGTTGTGTGTCTTGTTTTGCATAATAGTCTGAATGTTGGAATTGGTTATTTTATAAGCTTTACATTAAGTTATTTATTTCTATTTTTTAATCAGAAATTTAAAATAAAAGAGAAAATTCTTTTTATGATTTTTTTGTGAATAGTTTCTAATTTATTTTTAGTCATAAATAATAAAAGCATAAACATTTTATCATTGTTTATTAACTTCTTTTTATCCATATTTTTTGAATGTTTTATTATAATGTTTTTAGCTTTATTTTGATTTCCTTTTGCTTCATATTTTTTAAGTGATTTATTATATGATTTAGTTTACTTTTTATCTTATTTTATTATTCATATTAAGATTGACTTTTTATATAGTAAAGAATTTTTTTCTTGTGTGTTATATGGTAAAACTATGTTCATAATGTTTTATTATAAAAATAATATATAATAATTTCTATGTATTTCATATATGGACAAGAAGATTATTATATAAATGAAAAACTTTCTGAATTGCAAAAAGTATACAAACAAGAAAATATCATAATTTTAAAAGAAAATTATGAAATAACAGAATTCTTAGATTCATTTTTATCCGAATCATTATTTGATATTCCAAAATTATATATAGTTTATGATTTTCCTTTGTTTTTAAGTTCTAAACTAACGAAAAAAGAAAGTAATTTTATAGATTTGTTTATACAAACATTTTCTAAAAAACAAAAAAATACCCTGATTTTTGTATTAAATAAAGAAAAACCATCAAATAACAAATTCACTGACTTTATAATAAATAATTTTGAAGTATTTGAATTCAAAAAAATTATATCAAATCAATGAAATCAAAAAATAAATGAATTTATATTCAAAAATAATATCAAGATAACACAAACAGATTTATTCTATTTTATAGAAAAAAACCCAAAGGATTTAACTTTTGTTTTAAATGAATTAGATAAATTGAATTCTCTAAAAACAAATCAAATCATAACAAGAGAATTTATAGATAATTACATTTCTGATGTTAACTTAAACCAAACTTTTGCTTTTATGAATTCCCTAGAAACAAATAATATATCTAAAATTTATGAAAAATACAAAGAGAGAACTAACGAAGGTGATTCAATTATTTTGTTAGTATCTCAATTATTTAATATTTTTAATTTATGTTTTTCTATTTATTTATTAAAACAACTGAAATATTCAGATTATAAAATAGCACAAGAACTAAATATACAAGAATGAAGGTATAAGAAATTACTCCAAATATTAAGAACCTATGAAATAAATAAAATTAAAAATATTTTAACTAACCTTTCTTTTGTTGACTTTGATTTAAAAACTACGGAGATTCTAGATGTTGACATATTTGAAACATACTTGATTACAAACTTCTTTTAAGAAGAATAATACTTATATTTTTTTAGAAGAAAAAATAGTCACAGATTTAAATTTAAATAATACTATTAATTATTATGAAAAATTAATTCAAGATATCAAACAAACTGCATTAGTTTCACATAATATAAACATAATTATTCCAGATATATATTTATATTATTTTAATAAAGATATGTTGTATTCTAGTGAAAATCATAATATCGAAAATCAAAAAATGAAATCTTTAGATAATTTAAGGATTTTAATCAATACAATATCAGAATTTGAAAATGTAAATATTTTATATAACTTAAAATTCTCTAGTATTTTAAGCATCACTAAATTAATAGAAAAATATGAAATTATTAATAATGAAAAGTTAAAAGAAGAATATCATAAACTTAAAGATAATAATTTTGAAGAAATAAATGATTTGTTATATACACAGGAATTTGATTTCAATAATATTTTAGAATCAAAGCTAGAATTAAAAAATCAACTTGAGAAAATTATTAATGAATTAGTAGATTTATTTAATATTTCAGGTTTATTAATTAATAATATTTCTAAAAAAATAGATAAAATAAAAAAACAAGAACTAAATGATGTTAAACATTATTTATTCAATAACCTAAATCTGACAAAAAAAAGTGTTGGAATTAATTTATATATTTATGAAAATAAAGTAAAAAACTTGTCATATTTTAAAGAATTCAACTTTTTGGATGGTCAATTTTACGAATTAATTCTAGGTAATGATTTCAATAATAATATAAAAAAAATACTAAAGATAGTTAAAACACCTTTTATTCCTATAATCTCAATAAACAAACTATTAACAAACCAAACAAAATATTTGTATTTAATTGATAAAATCAGGCTGCTTATAAATTTATTATCTATGTTTCCAATCTCATTAGGACTTTTTTTTGAAAAAGACAAAATAGAAAGTAATATTTTACATCCATTATATCAAGTCAATGCATATGAAATTTTACTCAAATATTTTTATGAGTGTATTGAAAAAAGAACAATATTTTATAAATTTAATGAAAGCAAGAAAGTTCAAATAAGAATTATTAACAAATTATGAAATACAAAAATAATAAAAATATTAATTAAAATGAATGATGAAAGAGAAGTGATCTTTCTTTTAAATATTTCTAATATTGATACACCGGAATTAAATGCATTTTCTATTAAATTATTGTAATTTATATTTCAAATTTCTTTATTTTGAGCAAAACAAAGAGATAAGTTCTTTTAATTCTGCTGGCTGTATATCTTTTACTTACACAAGATTTTATAAAAGAATTATAATCAGGTTCATTAATATTCTTTTTAAAAAGATTTTCTATCCCTTCATTGACAAGGTGGAATCTTGATATTTTTTGTGGGGATAGCTTTTTTATTATTTTTTGAAATTTAGAATATGTATTTTCAATTAGAAGGCTTTTTCTTATAGAATTTTTATTAAAAGGGGAAAAACTAGAGATATCTTCATTTTTTTTAAGCATTTCTCTTAATTTCGTTGCACTAGCAAATAATCCATTAGTTTCATTTGAGTGAAAATCTACGGTTCTTTTGATACAAATAGGAGTTATATCAAAATTATTATTAACAATAGTTTTTACATATTCCAATCCTAAAATATCATTTGGTTGGTTTATTTCATGTCCTGAAAGTTCAGAAAGTGCTAAATTAGTTGCTCTAGGAAAACTATTTCCTTTTTCTTTTAAATATTTTTTTATTAATAAGTTATATTTATTTTCATTGTTTTTTATTATATTTGCTATTTCTATAAATTTTTGAATATCATTAGTTTCAGAACCAAAAACCAAATATTTAATTCCTTCCTTATGAAGTTTTTTAACTGATTCTCTTGCAAATATATGTGCAGCTTGTGAAGATATTTTAACTTTAAGAGGAATAACTTTGCTAACACCAAATTTTTTAATCATACGTTTTCTTTCTCCATATGATAAACAAATTATTTCACCTCTTTGTGAATATTTATGAGACATAGCCACAACTATTTTCGGATCTTTAATATTTTCTTTAATTCAATTTAATTGATAAATGTGTCCATTGTGAAATGGATTGTATTCTGCTACAATACCTACCTTATTTATTTCATTTGTTTTGAACATATAAAAATTATAAAAAATAATATATTTTTTTATTTTAAAAAAAACATTTATTTTATATAATTAATTCACTAATAGAACTATTAAAATAAAACAACAAAGGAGGAATTATGGCCATTGTTCCAAAGCGTAAAACATCTAAACAACGTAAACACAAAAGACAAACACATAGTGCTTTAGATTTACCTAATTTAGTAAAATGCACAAACTGCTCTGAGTTCATTGAACAACATGTAGTATGTAAATATTGTGGTTTTTACAAAGGTGCTAAAATCAAAAACTTTGTTGCTTTAAACGATCGAATCCAAAAATAAATAGCATTGCTATTTTTTTATTACTTTTTTAGAACTTTTCAAGATTTTATTTATTTAATGGATGGAGGTAAAATGATACTATATAAAATTGGTGAAGTAGTTCACAAAAATAAAAATAATTTAATTTTTGAAAATAAAGGAGATGGATACATAGTAACTACTCCAAAACTAGATAGGTTTGAAGTAGGACAAAAATTGAAAATATATTTATATGAACATATAACAGATTATTACCATAATTTTTATGGATTTAAAGAGTTTAAAGAGAGAGTACTTTTTATAGATTTACTGGGTATAGAAAAAATAGGACCGAAAGTAGCCATATCGATGCTTGATAAAGGATGAGAATCAATAGCCAATTATATTGCCAATGAAAATTGACAAGAATTAGCTAAATGTCAATTTATAAATGAAAAAACTGCAAAACTAATTTGTGTAGAATTAAGTGAGAAATGAAGAAAAATGGTTGATTCTAATGTTGCTAAAATAGCAAATGATAATGTTATAATGTCAGAATTATCTAATACATTAGCTTCATTTGGATTTAAGAAAAAACAAATAGATTATGCATTAACAAATGTAACCAATAAAAAAGATTTAGATAAAATGGTTGAAGAAAGTATAAATTTAATAACAAGTTATAAAGATGGAGAAGTTAGAGCTTAGACCTCAAAATTTTAATGATTTTATAGGTCAAAATCATTTAAAAGAGACATTAAAAACAATTATAGATAGTTCTGTTAAACAAAATAAAGAATTGCCACATATGCTATTTTATGGACCGCCAGGTATGGGTAAAACAACATTAGCAAGTATTATAAGCAATGTTTCAGGTAATCAAATACATTATGTTCAAGGTTCAAATATCGAAAAAAAATCTGATTTAATAAGTATGTTGAGTGTTTTAAATGAAAATGAAATTTTATTTATAGATGAAATTCATAGTGTTAATAAAAATATTGTTGAGTTTATTTATAATGCAATGGAAGATTTTGTTTTTGATTTAATTATTGGTGTAGAAGGTAATTCTAAATCAATGAGAATGAAAATAAAACCATTTACATTAATTGGTGCCACAACAAAGATTAATGAAATCAGTCAACCTTTAAAAGATAGATTTGGTTATATAGGAAGAATAATAAATTATAATGAAGATGATATTTTAAAAATACTAATAAACACTTCAAAAAAATTAAAATTAGATATAGATAAAGATATTTTAAAGATAATTATTGATTATTCTAGATTAACTCCAAGAATTGCTAATAACATAATACAGAGAGTCAATGATTTTGCAATTTCAAAAAATAACGGAATTATTGATAAAAAGATAATAGAAAAAACAATGAAATCTATGGAAATTTATAGATATGGCTTAACAAACGAGCATATTCAGTATCTAAAAATTTTAAGAGACGGTTTTTCTGAAAGACCCGCCTCACTAAATACAATTTCAAGTTTGACTCTAGGTGAAAAAAACGATATTTTAATAGAAATAGAACCTATACTTTTGTTTTTGAAACTAATTGAAAAAAACTCAAGAGGAAGGAAAATAACGAGCAAAGGAATTAATTATTTAATAGAACAAAATCTCATAAGATAACTATAATTTGCAATCTATAAAAAAGTAAAATGTGGTATATTTATTTATATGTATAAATATAAAAAAATATTTTCATCAAATAAATACATCAGAATCATATTTAGTTTTTTTATGATTATTTCTGCTATTTTATCCATTGTATTTGGCAGTTTTTTTTATTTAAATAATAATGTAAAAACATCTTCAGATTATGGTAATGGAATAAAAATAGTTGCACAATCTAAAGTGAATTCAGAAAATTCTACACTAGAATTAACAGAAAAAATAAATAAGTCAATTCAAAGAAGGATATTAGGAACTGATGTAAAAACATTATCACCTGGTTTTCTTGAAATACAAAAAAGTGGTGAGTTTTCTGAAAAAGAAAAAAATGATTTGGAAAATGAACTTTTAAATAAACCTTCAATAATAGTTACTGATAACAAAAACAATACTTTGTTTGTAGAAGGTTTGTATAAAAAAACACCTATACTTGATAAAGATATAAAGAATTTCAACCCCCCATTCCAACTAGAAGGTGCAGAATATTCAAATTCTAATTTTAATAATTCTCATAATGTTTTAATTTCATTAGATGGTGTAAATGGAAAAAGTGAATGAGCAAAAATGATTAATGATTTATCTCAAGATGAATCTAATCAAATTTTAATTTGACTAAATTATGAAAAATTAAAAACAATTGCTGAAAATGAATATCCAGTTGAATGAGAAAAATCAGGTAAAGATTTATGAAAATTCATTCATGTTAACGAGGAATTAACTCATAAGGATTCTAATAATCGCGATATTCCTAATTCAATTAAGGAAAATGTATTAGAAATACAAAAAAAATATTTAATAAGTGTATTAAATCCTAAAAACATCTCTAGAGATTCAAAAATCACAATATCAAATAATTTATCAAATACACAAGCAAATGAATTATCTAATAACATTAATTTTGCTCTAAGCGATTATGATATAAATTTAGTTTCAAGTACATATATAGAAAATAACAATAAAGCATTTTTTTATACATTAATAAGTTTATTAATTATCTTCTCACTAATATCATTATTTATGATTTATAACTATGGATTATTAGGACTAATAAATGCATTATCTGGAGCTTTATATTTATTTTTAACAAATTTAATTAATATCTCTTTAGGTGGTTTTTATTCACCTATTATGTTTCTTTTTATGATATTGAATTATTGATATTTTATAGATTTAAATATCATAATATTTGAAAAAATAAAGAAAAACATCTTTTTAGGTGATACCTTGAAAAAATCTCTAAAGAATTCATATAGAGATAACTTATATGGTATTTTAGATAGTAATATACTTATTTTGATTTCTGGTCTATTATTATTTTTCTTTGGTTATAATTTATTTAATACATATGGAGTTATATTTAGTATTTCTTCAATAGTAATCTTATTCATTATTTTATTTTTTAATAGATACTTAAATGAATTTATTATTAATAATGATTTTTGAAGTCATAAATTATTTCTTGCAATAGGTTATAAAAAGAAATTTCAAAATTATCAAAGTAAAATTGAAACAAAAATTTCTAATGCAAATATTTTTAAATTTTCAAATTATTTATCTATATTATTTTTTGCATTTATTTTAATAGGTGTAATAACATTTTCAGTATTATCAGGAATTAATCAAAATATATTAAGTGGTTTAAATTCATCATTTGAATTTGCCGGAGGTAATAATGTCATAGCAACCGGAAAACAAACACTAAATAATTATTTAACATATTCTTCGGGTAATGAATTAATTAATAATTTAAAAACAGATTTAAATTTTTCTAACTCTTTAATTTTTAATTTATTTAAAAATTCACAAGCAGATGATAAATATACTTTATTTATAAATTCTTCAAATATATTAAATAACGAAGAAGTTAATTTAATAATACAAAAGATTAATTCATTTGATAACACATTATTAATTACAAGTTTTACAACATTACCAATAGAAACTAATAAATTACTAATTAATTTAATTGTTATTTTTGGCATATTTATAATTCTTTTATTTATTTACTTTTTTGTAAAACTAGGATGAACTTATAGTTTATCTGCATTAATAGGATTTATTTTCTTGTTCTTAGGACTATCCAGTGCGTTAATCATATTTAGAATTCAATTAAATACATTTACTATTTTGACCATAATTCTTTCGTTGAATTTATTTATTTATTATTCTTATATTGTTTTAGATTCATTAAAGAAATTAATAAAAGAAAAATACCACAAATATATAATGAATAAAGATGAAACAAAAAAAGCAATATCACAAAATTTATCTAATTTAACAAAAAGAAATCTCAATTTATTTTTAATCTTTATTTTTAGTTGTTTTGTATTTTTTGCATTTAATAATATTATAAATATTTGATATACATTATTTTTAATGATTTCTGTTATTTTAATTTATTTAATCTCGAATTTTATACTTATGAAAGTCTTTCTTTTCTTCGAAACAAGAAAACAAAATATATTAAAAAAGAGAAAAGATTCAGGTTATTGAGATATCAATAAAAGAGAAGAACAATTGTTTATGGGAATTAATGATTTTGAATAATTAACTACCTATTGAATAGGTAGTTTTATTTTAAACTTTTAAATATGGTAAAATATTATTAAATACTTAAGGAGTTATGAATGAAGTTATCAATTATTTCTTTAGTTAACAAATCAGCCAGAGATGTAAATTCATTTCTAAAACATTTAAAATATCAAGATAACCAGGATTTTGAAATCATTTTATGTTTGAACAATAATAAAAATACTCAAAAAATTATTAATGAGATAAATGAATATTACTCTTTTTTTAATAGCAGATTAAAATTAATTTATAACTTTAAAAACATTTCTAATCAGTATAACTTATTAAGTTCTTTTAATGTCATTTCTGGAGATTATGTTGTTGTTTTAAATAGTGATAATAAACTTAAAAAACATTATATAGATAAAATGATAAAGGATTCTCAAGAATATGATGTTGATATTCTTGAGTACCAACCACGAATCATCGGTTCAATTAGATGAAAACCAAAACAAAGATTGGATATCTCACAAAAACTTTCTATCCGTAAGCAAAAGGAAATAATTGCTTATTCATATCCTTTTATATTTAATAAAATATACAAAAGAACTCTAGTTCAAAAAGTTTTCGAATATTCGCCTAAAAACTTGAATGATACAAAAATGTGTGTTGAATTGAACTATCTTTTATTATTAAATGCTGATACTTATTTTTATTTAAATTATATAATTCATAGAGAACAATTTAATTCAAACATCTGATTTAATACTCATAAAATAGCTCAATCATTTGAAAAAGTAGAAAAGATAACTAATTCAATTTGAAAAGACTTTTGAAATGATGAATTAGCATATGCTAAGTATTATTTAGTCAAATTAGTTTTAACAGCTTTTTTAAATGAAACATTTTTTTTATATAAAAAAATTTATAAAAATCAAAGAAGTCTAATAAAAGAAAGAAAAACAATATTAATGATTCAAAAACATTATGAAGTATTAAAAAAATTAGAAAAAGACTTCAACAAAACAGATTTTATTAATCAAAATAAATATATGCTCAAAAAAACAACCGAAACATATTTGTTGCAATCTAAATATGAAAAACTAATAAAAGAAAAGATTTTAAGTTCTTTAGAGTAAATGTATCAGAACGTTAATTTTTTAAAAAGATTAATATCTGACATATTTGATTTTGCAATATATATATTAATTTTAGTTTTATGGATTTATTTATTTAATTTAATTAATAATAAAGAAACTATAAATTTTTTTAATTATTATTTTCCTATATTTTCAATAATTATATGAAGTAATATTTATTATTGTTTGTTTCCGATACTTACTAAAGGAAAACTTATAAGTAATTACTTGTTTAAAACAAAGATTATAGATGATAAAGAAAAAGAATTTCGTTGAAATATAATGTTAAAAAGAAATATTACCAATTCTTTTTTTATTACTTTTATTTGCTTATTCTTAATTTTATTTATATATCCATCTGATTTTGATGGACTAAAATTAGTAGATTCATTTAAAACTAATATTACTTATAGATTAATAACTATTTTTATAACTTTTTTTACTTTTATAAAGATATTTAACTATATCTTATTAATATTCTGAAAAAAAAGACTTTCTCTAGTAGATTTTTTAACGAACACAAGGGTAGTATTTAATAATAAAATAGAACCAATAATTGAAAATATATGTGAACTTAAACCTTTCGAGAAGAAATGAAGAAAAATAACAAAAGCAAGCAATAAAGAAATTTAATAAGGATGTATTAATGGATTTAAATTATGTCAAGAAAATAAATTTACTAGAAGATTTAAATGAACAGCAATCACAAGCTGTTGAATATTTCGACTCTCCTTTGAGAATAATAGCAGGAGCAGGAACAGGAAAAACTAAAGTTTTAACAAGGAAAGTTGCATATTTGATTAATACTCTTGGTATTTCACCAAAAAATATTTTAGGTGTTACTTTCACAAATAAAGCTGCTCAAGAAATGTCTACTCGTATTACAAAATATTGTTATACCAACAATGAAAAATTAAATATAATGACATTTCACTCTTTTTGTTCATCTATTTTACGCAAGGAAATACATCACTTAGGTTTTAAAAATGATTTTACAATTATTGATGAACCAGACAAATTACAAATATTAAAAGAAGTTTATAAAAAATTAAATATATCAAGTAATGAAGTTAGTCATAAAAATGCTATTCAATATATTTCTTGATTTAAAAATTTTAATAAAGATATTAATGAACTTTATAAAACAAATTCTAGTGATGACATTTTAAATAAAATATATATTGAATATACTAATGAACTAGCAAAAAATGGTTCATTAGATTTTGATGATTTAGTATTGCAAACTAACATTCTTTTCAGTGAAAGACCAGATGTACTAGAAAAATACAAAAATAAGTATGATTACATACTAATAGATGAATTTCAGGATACTTCAGTTCTTCAATATGAAATAATGAAGGCAATTATTTCAGATAAAACTCATTTAACAATAGTTGGTGACCCTGATCAAACAATTTATAATTGAAGAGGAGCAGATGTTAATTTAATATTGAATTTTGAAAAAGATTTTCAAAATTCAAAGACAATTGTCTTAGATACTAATTATCGTTCAACTAAAAAGATTTTAGATAGTGCAAATAAACTTATAAAACATAACAAGATTCGTTATAACAAGGATTTAATAACCAACAATGAAGAAGGAAGTGATATTGAATTTTCACACTCTTTTAATGAAGAAGCAGAAGCAAGATGAGTAATTAATAAAATTAATCAACTAAAAAAAGAAAAAAATCAATTAAAATCCATTGTTATTTTATATAGAACAAATTATTACTCTAGGGCTTTTGAACAAGCGTTAATAGAAGAAGGTATCCCTCATAAGATAGTTAATGGAACCAAGTTCTATCAAAGATCAGAAATTAAAGATGCAATAGCATTTTTAAGAGTTTTATACAATTCAAATGAATTATCATTTAAAAGAGTTATTAATGTTCCAAACCGTTTAATAGGTGAAAAATCCCAAGAATTAATTGACAAATTTGTAGCAGATCATAATTCAATAAATACACTAGATTGTATAATAAAAAATTGGAAAGAATTTTCAACTAAGCATAAAAATATAGCAGAAAACATTTTAGATTTCATAAAAAAAATAGTTACATATAAGAAACTACTTTTAGAAGAAAAAAATAAAATATCAACAGTTTTAAATTATTTCTTAAAAGAAATTTCTTATTTTAAGTTTATAGAAAAAAACAAAAGTTTAAGAGGAACTGCTGAAGAAAATGTTATGGAATTGATTAATTCTATAGAAGTATGAGAAACCAAAAACAAAGATAAGAATATAGAAGATTATTTAAATTATATTAATTTAATATCTATTAATGATGAATATGATGGTAATACAAATTATGTTACATTAATGACCATACATTCTGCAAAGGGACTAGAGTATGATAATGTTTTTTTAGTAGGTATGTCAAAAGGATTATTCCCATCTTATAGAATTTTCCAAAGTGAAGTTTCAAAAGAAAAAGAATTAGAATTGCTTGAAGAAGAACGTAGATTAGCATATGTAGCAGTTACTAGGGCAAGAAGGAAATTATTTTTATCTTCTTCAAGAGGTAAGATACATAGTTTAAATATAGACAAAGAACCATCATCTTTTATAACAGAATTAGGAATTAACTTAAATGATATATTATTAATGAATGATAATCATGGAATTGATTTATCTGAAACAAGTTATGAAGAAATAAAATTACAGAATTCCAAAATGTTAATTGGTGATATTATTTCACACACAATTTTTGGAGAAGGTGAAGTAGTAGATTTAGATGATGATAATAGTGTTGTTATTAAATTTAAGCAAAGTGGAGAAACAAAAAGATTTAATAAGAATCACCATTCAATAAGGATTTTAAAGAAATAATGGTATTGCTATTTTTTTGGTTGTTTATTTTTTTAGTTATTGTTTCTTTATTTTGTTTTTTAATACATTTGCTTTATTTCAGAAGTTCAAATGGAATCATTTTGTTCAAAATAGACCCACTAAATAAAAGAGTAATCCGTCAGAGTGCTAAATATTTCTTTTTATCTACTATTTTTGATTCAAAAAAATCAGAATTTAAAAAATATAATTACATTTCTTTAAATTATTTTAAAAATTTCTTCCATTATGATAGTGCTAAGAAAATAGATGAAATACTACAAGAACCAATAAAAAAGAAATATTCATTAAATATTATTTTGAACGAAAAAATACACAAAGAATTTAATTTTTTAGAAAAAATAATATTTAAACTAGACCAATGATTTCATAATTATAGAACATATAAATTAAATATGGAATTAAATGAAAAACATGAATTTATATGCAATATAGAATGAAAAAAAGAAAAGAAAATCAATCCTATAAGAATTACAAATTCTTTTAATGAAAAGCAAGTAAATATAAAAAAAGGTTCATATAAAATTATTGGTCTTGCACTAAAAACAAACTTTTTATACAACGAATTATCTAATACTGAATTAAAAGAAATATTTAATTTATTAAATTTAAGTCATAATAATATTCAATTTTTTAAGAAAGAAGAATTACTGTTTATTTTAATAAAGAAAAATATTTGAAATTTATTTAGTTCAAATAAAACTGAATTAATTATCAATTTAAATAAAAATATTTTATTTTCAAAATATTTCTTATGTTCAACTATTTTAGATAGAAAAATTACTTCAAGTTTCGATTTAAATGAAATAGAAGAAACATTGTTATTTTCTTTGTATCACATTTTAGCAAAACCTGAAAACAAAAACGATTTCCTTAATTTATCTTTTAATTATAATAATTCAGATATTCAAATATTTTCTGAGGAACTAAGAGCATATAAAACTTTTTTAAAGAATTTCAGAATATCAGATAATCTAGATAAAAAATACATATATAAATTAAAAGATATAGAAAAAACTGATAAATATTTCCTGGATTGAAATTTATCTAAAAATCTAGATTATTTAACTTTTTATCATTTATTTGTTAATAATCCTTATTTACAAATTTTAAAAGAAAATATGATGTTTAATTCCTTGTTAAAAAATGAAAACAACTTAAACCAAGGTTTTTTAAAACTATCAATCGACAGTTTGCATAAACTTAATTTTTATAAAATAGATAATTTTCCTACAATTTTATTGTATTCAATAAATTATGAATACAATCAAGAAATATTAAAAGATTTCTTATTGGAAATGAATAATAAAAATAAATTTGTTGGTTTGTATATAGAAAATATTAATGATAACTTATGTCAATTTATCAATGATAATGAAATTAATTATTTAATTTTAGCAAAAAATATATCTATGAATCTTATTAAAGAATATGAAATTTATTTAAATTGTCTTAAATTAAGATTCTTAACTAAAAACAAAAATCTAAAAATCATTTATGAGAACCTGAATGAAAAAATAGATTCAATAATACTTAAGAAAGTGAATATCAATTATTTTTATAAACTATAAAAGTTTATTTTAAATGAATAAACTTTTCTTTTTTATTAAAAATATATATAAAATAAAATTATGAGAGAAAAAATTTTTTTACACACTAACACTGAATACTCTTTTTTAAATTCAACTATAAAAGTTCAAGATTTATTAAATGAATCTAAAAAAAGAAATCAAAAATATATCACATTAACTGATTATCAAAATTTTTATGCATTACAATATTATTGAGAATTTCTTGATGAATATAACTTTATACCCATAATTGGTGTTGAAGTAGATTTAAGAGAAAATTTTAGGGTTATTTTAATTGCAAAAAATAATAATGGACTTAAATTTTTATTTAAATTGATTACAAATGTTTCTCAAAAAGAAACCCCTAGTTTTTATGATTTGGAAAATCCTGATATTTATATGATTGATCATCAAGAATTAGGTTCTCAAATAAAAGGAATCGAGTTATTAAAAGTTCCGAATAATTTTTATTTAAATAATAAAAAGAAACAACATATTAAAACAGTTTACGCCCCGGTAAAAAGAATCCTAAACTATGAAGATAATGAAATTCTTCCTCTTTTAAAACATATTTCAAATCCAAATCAAGAAAACATTATTTACAGTGAATATTTCAATGATGAGGAGTTCTCGGATTTAGATGAAGAAGTGTATGAAAATATGTTAAATATAGTTTCAAACATAAATATCTCAAGACCATCTAGTGAAATCAAATTACCTAAGTTTTCAAACAATAATAAAGAAATATTATCTAAAAAAATACTAGGTAAAAAATTTAAAGAATTGATAAAACATTATAACGAGAAAATAGTTTTAGAAAGAATAAAAAAAGAAATCAAAGTTATTGATGAACTAGGTTTTATGGATTATTTTTTAATCATTCATGATGCAATAGCATATGCTAAATCAAATAATATTAATATAGGACCAGGTAGAGGTAGTGCTTCTGGTTCACTTGTATCTTACTTACTAGATATTACAACAATAAATCCATTAGAATTTGATTTATTATTTGAAAGATTTTTAAACACTGAAAGAATATCAATGCCAGACATTGACATTGATATTCAGGATACCAGAAGAGATGAAGTTTTTGAATATTTAAAAAACAAATATGGTTCTAGTCATTTTGGTCTAATTTCAACCTTTCAAACATTAGCAACAAAAAATTCAATAAGAGATGTAGCAAAATATTTAACAGACAAAAATATTTTAAACTTAAGCAAACCAGAAGTTGATAAAGTTTGTGCAAGTATTTCAATAAAGGATTTGAGTTTAACATATGCTTATGAAAATAATTCAAAATATAGACTTATAATTTCAAAATATCCTAAATTACATGAATTAGCATCTAAAATCGAGGGTTTTCCGAGACAAGTAGGTATTCATGCAGCTGGAGTAGTTTTATGCAATAGTGAATTAAATCAATTAGTTCCAACACATTATTCAGATAATGGTTATCAACAAATTCAAATGACAATGAACTATTTAGAAAGATATGGTTTAATAAAGATAGATTTTTTAGGACTTAAAAATTTAACTTTTATACAAGGAATAGAAAATCAATTACCAAGTTCAAAACATTTTGATTATATTATGAATGATTCATATTCACTCTTTAATGATCAATTAACTTTTAATTTACTAAATCAACAATATACAGATGGAATTTTCCAATTAGAATCTCCACAAATGAGAGCAACAATAAAACAAGTTAATGTTGATAGTTTTGATGATATATATGCAATTATTTCACTTTTTAGACCTGGTCCTGCTGCTTATATCAAAGAATATGCAAATAACAAAAAAGATCCAAGTCAAATTATTAAAATACATCCTTTATATGATGAAATAGTTAAACCAACATTTGGAATAATTGTTTATCAAGAACAAATAATGCAAATAGTTCAAAAAGTAGCTAATATGAATTTCAATCAAGCAGATACATTTCGAAGAGCTATTTCAAAAAAAGACGATAAATATTTAAAAATATATAAAGATACTTTTTTTGAAGGTGGTTTAAAGAATGGATTATCTTATGATAAATTACAAGAAATTTATTCTAAAATAGAAAAGTTTGCAAATTATGGATTTAATAAATCCCATGCAGTTGCTTATGCATTAATTTCTTATAAAATGGCTTATTATAAATCAAGATATCCATTAATTTTTTATAAATCATTATTATCAGATGTTTCTGCAGATTTAGACAATATCAAACGTTATAGTAATGAAGCATATGAAACTAATATATTAGTTAAAGCACCTGACATAAATATTTCAACAAATCAAGCTGAAATATCAGAAAAAGATATTTATTTACCTTTAGTAATGATTAAAGGAATTGGAACAGTAGCTGTATCGAAAATCATAAATGAAAGAAATAATAATGGTTTATTTAAAAATTTTATAAGTTCTTGTTTAAGATTAAGAGATGTAGGAATAGGTGAATCAATTTTAGAAATCTTAATTAAAGCAGGGACATTTAGAACATTTGGAAATGTAGTTGAATTATTAAATATTTTACCAACAATAAATGAATTTTATAATACCTATCTCTTAATTAAAAAAAGGAATAGTAATTCAGAAAACCATTCAATTATGAATTATATTAAAGATGAAAATATTGAGTTAATTCAGATTCCTGAACTAGAAAATAATATTGAATTACAAGAAAAATATGAATTACAATATTTAGGTGGCAAATACACAACTGATAATAAAGAATATTTAAAAAAACTAAAAGAAAGAGGAATCCCTTGTTTGATGAATCTTAATGAAAATTTAACTTGATTGAAAGTAGACTTTATTAAAGCTAATTATGGTACTAAACCTAATCATACAAAAGTTAAATTAAAAGATTCAAGTGGTTCAATAACTGCTAATGGTTGAAATACAAAAATTGAACAATTAATTAATATAGAACCAAAAAAAATAATTGTTTATATAGGAAAAAATAAAGGATTTTACGTAATCAAAGATTTTAAAGAGGTAATAAATGAATAATAAAAACTTAGTTATAGATGGAAATTATTTATTATTTCAATCATTTTATGCTTCTTATCGTGGTGATATTAATACCATTTTAAGAACATCTAAAGGTATTCCAACTAATGCAATACAATTGTTTTTAATGCAACTTCTGAAATTATTAAAAGAAATTAAACCAACTCATTTATTTATTGCTTTTGATGCATATGGACAAACTTTAAGACATTTACAATACCAAGAATATAAATCAGGTAGAGCAAAAGCACCTGATGAATTATATATTCAAATGAATTTAATTAAGGAAATTCTAACTAAATTAAACATAAAGTGATTAGAACAAGAAGGTTATGAAGCAGATGATTTAATAGCAACATTTACTAATTTATTACCAGGGAATAATTTTGTTTTTTCTGCTGATAAAGATTTATTACAGCTAGTTAATTCCAAAACTACTTTAATTCATAGAAAGTATGATAAGTATTTATATATAACAAATAAGAACTTTTATGATTTATTTGAAATTAATCCAGAACAAATAACTTCATTTAAAGGTCTAAAAGGAGATCCATCAGATAATTTACCTGGTATAAAAGGAGTTGGTGATAAAACTGCCATTAAACTATTGAATGAATTTAAAGATTTTGAAGGAATTTTTAGAAATATTGATTCACCTATTATAAGTAAATCTTTAAGAGAAAAACTGAAAGATGGATATGAACAAGGCTTATTATGTTTTAATTTAGCTAAATTAAACTTTAATGTACCTAACTTCAACACACAAAAAAGTGATTATGAATTATCTATAAATTTAGATGCAGGAATTTCGTTGTTAGAGGAATTAGAACTAAAAATAGTAATTAAATGATTAGCAGAGTTAAGTTTTTAAACTTAATATTCAATTATTTAAATTTTATATATACCGAACAATTAAAGAATAATAAAAGTATAATATTAATAATAAATGAGGGTAATTATGAAAAAAGTTTTAGTTCCAAAAGTTAGATTTAAAGGGTTTGATGAAGAGTGAAAAGAGGAGAGATTAGAAAACATATATTCATTTGCTAGCGAAGGTGGTACACCTGATACAAATAAAGATATTTATTATAAACCTGGGTTATTTTATTTCACAAAAATAGAAGATATGGCAAATAAATATATATCCCACACAAAAGCAAAAATAAGTGAATTAGGACTGAAGAATTCATCTGCTTGAATAATACCCAAAAATAATATTCTTTTTAGTAATGGAGCAACAATAGGGAATCTGTCTATAAATAAGGTAGATTTATCAACTAAACAAGGTATAGTTGGAATGATAATAAAAAAGAAGTTTAATCTTGAATTTATTTATTATCTACTTAAATCAGAAAATTTTCAAAGTAAGGTTGCAGAAAAAATAACAGTAGGAACTATACCAACAGTAGCAATTTTTAATCTTAAGAAAATAGAGTTGTTTTTAAGTAAAAACATATATGAACAACAAAAAATTGGAAAACTTTTAGAAAATATTGATAATCTAATTACCCTCGAAGAAATTAAAATCAATAAACTCAAACAACTAAAAAAAACTCTCTTAGAAAAAATGTTCCCAGAACATAATTCAAAAAAGCCTAGAATAAGATTTAAAGGATTTGAAGGAGAGTGAAAAGAATATAAATTTAATGATATAGGTTCATATTATTCTACTTCATCTTTAAGTTATAATGATTTATCAAAAGGTGGTCAATATAAATGTGTATTATATGGTGAATTATATACAAAGTATAATGAAAGAATCTTTAATGTAATTTCTAGAACTAACAAGAAAATTACAATAACACAACCAAATGATATTTTATTCCCTACTTCAACAACAGTAGATTCGTATTCATTAATATCTCCCTCATGTGTGAATGAAGAAAATGTAATGACAGGGGGTGATTTATTTGGTATTAGACCCTATAAAAATATAAATGGAAACTTCATTTCATATTACATAAACAATGTTGAATATATAAAAAATAAATTAGCTAACAAAGCTCAAGGATTAACTATTATCCATTTATATTATAAAAACATATTAAATGAAAATTTATATATTGCAAGTCTAGAAGAACAAAATAAAATAGCAAAACTTTTTGTAAAGTTTGATACCATCATCAATCTATACCAATCCAAACTCAAAAAACTCAAAAAAATTAAAGAAGCATTATTACAAAAAATGTTTTTATAGTATATTAATAAGTTAAAAAATATTGAGTAAAGGTGGACAAAAAAGTTAACATGGCAATGTTAACTTTTTTTAACACCTTTGAGGGGGTATACCCCCTCAAAAAAATCAAAAAAGGAGAAGTATGTCAAGGCATTTAAAAGCAGAAGAGTTTTACAAAATATATCAAGAATATAAGAGCACAGGGATACATGGCGCTTTGAAGATGTTGTTTAAAATTTCACCAAAAGTTCAAAATAACAAAAAGAAGAATAATGTTTGAAGAATTAAAAAAATTATTAATCATTATAATTTAGGTATGGAAGATTTATTAGT
>NZ_KL370829.1:0-14730 GCF_000701865.1 Mycoplasmopsis felis ATCC 23391
AAAATTGTAAATAAATAATTAACAAAAAATACTTAAACATCTATATTGTAGGTGTTTAAGTATTTTTTTAATAAATAAGTGGGAAACTCAGGGAAATATAAAATTACTTAAAATTACATATTTAATCCATTTTTAAATCTGATTTTCTTATTCCTTTTTAATTTTCCCATCTTTATTTTATTAAATGAGAGTAATTTTATTAAAAAACAATTATTTTTTATTAAATAACATTATTTTCTGGAATATTTCCATATAAAAAAATTGACAATAAGTCAATTTTTAAAATAATGTCATTTGATCTGTATCTGTTAAGTTATTTAAAATTCCCATTTCTTTCAGTTTATTATATAAAGTTTGATTTATTCCACTTCTACCTTTAAAATCTTCTTTAGATCTAAAAGGTCTTTCTTGTCTTGCTAAAATTAGTTTTTCTGCAGCAGAAATACCTAAATTTTTAATTGAGGTAAAAGGAGGGATTAAGGAATTATTTTCTTTATCAATGATTCAATCTTTAGCTAATGATTTTTCAAGAGTAATATTTGAAATTTTAAAACCTCTTGCATACAATTCCCTTGCTACTTCTAAACAAGTTATTAAATCTTTTTCATTTGCTTTAGGATTTTTTAATTTATTTAATTCATTTAGTTTTTGATTTATTTTATGACAATATTTATCATTTACCATAATCTCTAAATCAAACTCTTCTACTCTTGTACTAAAGAATGTTGCATAATATTCTAAAGGTTTATATAATTTAAATCAAGCAATTCTTCAGGCCATCAAAACATATGCTGTAGCGTGTGCTTTAGGAAACATATATTTAATTAATTTCATACTTTTTATTGCTCATTCTGGGACCTTTTTACTTCTTAAGAATTCTTCTTCTTCTGTAGTTAAACCTTTTCCCTTACGAACTTTTTCCATAATATTAAATGAATATAAAGGATCTACATCTAAATGGATTAAATAATTCATAATATCATCTCTACATGAAATTACTTCATTTAGTTTCATCCCTTTTTCTTTTATTAATTCTTGAGCATTCCCTTTTCATACATCAGTTCCATGTGATAAACCAGATAAAGAAATTAAATCTGCAAAACTTTGGGGTTCTGCTTCTTCTAACATTTTTCTAACAAATGCAGTCCCAAATTCAGGAATACCTAATGCACCTGTTTTTTCATTACCTATTTGTTCAGGTGATATATTCAGTTCTTTAGTAGAAGAAAATAGTGACATTACTCTAGGGTCTTTTTTTGGTATGTCTTTTTTTACATTTAAACCTGTAAAATTTTCTAACATTTTAATAGCAGTTGGATCAATATGTCCTAAGATATCAAATTTAATAACATTATCATGAATAGCCCGATAATCAAAGTGAGTAGTCTGTCAATCTAAATCTTTATCGTCTGCAGGAAAGTTAACAGGAGAAAAATCTTCTACAGAAAAATTTTGAGGAATAATAATTATCCCTCCAGGGTGTTGTCCTGTTGTTCTTTTAACATCCTCTAGTTTTGTTGAAAGAAAATCAATAAAATCATTAGAATAATTAAAATTAAACTCTTCGCACATTTTTTTTATATATCCAAAACCAGTTTTACTTTTAACTGTTGATATTGTTCCAGCTCTAAAAGTATGATCACTACCAAAAATTCTTTTAATTTCATCATGAATTATTTTTTGATATTCACCAGAAAAATTTAAATCTATATCAGGAACCTTATCTGCATTAAACCCTAAAAAAGTTTCAAAAGGTATTGAATTACCATCTTTATCCATTATCATATTACAATTCGGACAATTTTTATCATCTAAATCAAATCCAGAAGTTGTTGGCGGATTTTTCACTAATTCAAAAAACTTACAATTGCTACAAATATAATGAGGAGGAAGGGGATTTACCTCTGTTATTCCTGCTAATGATGCTACTAGCGAAGAACCTACACTACCTCTACTTCCCACTAAATAACCATTGTCAAGTGATTTTTTTACTAATATATGTGAAATTCAATAAATAACATCAAAATCATATTTTAATATAGGATCTAATTCTTTTTTTATTCTTTGTTCTATGATTTCAGGTAATTTTTCTCCATATTTTTGAAATGCTGTTTCATAAACTAATTTTTTTAGTTTTGTTTTTGATTGGTCAAAATTAGGAGTATATAGCTTGTCTTTAATTACTACTATATCATCCTGAACCATATCAACTATTTTATTTGTATTATTTATAACAATATCTTGTATTAATTTATCGTTTTCTATATATTCAAAACCTTCTAGCATTTCTTGAGTATTTAAATAATATAAATCAGGTATAACTGTTAAATCAAGTTTTTTAACTTTATCTTTCTCTGTTTCATCTTCATTATTTTGTTTTTCTGCTTCAGAGTTTTTTGTTCTTAATAAAAAATGTCTACTTCCACCTAATCCTTTTGTATAAACTAATGATTTATAAAAAATTTGGTCTTCTTTATTTTTATATCTTGCATCTGAAATACCAATAACTATTTTGTTATTTTTAATAGATAAATCAATTAGTTCTTTAATTAATTTTTGAACTTGTTCTTTTGTAAATTCACTTTTAGTGTAATAATGTTTTAATGCATCTATATGTGGAATTTCAACGTAATCACATTTTTCAAGTGCTTGTTGTATTCCTAAATCAGATGAATAAAACAATGCATCTAGTAAATTTCCTTTTAATCCGCTAGAACCTATTAAAATATTATTAGTTTTCTTGATATCTTCATAAAAAAGTTTAGGACTACCGAACATTCTTTTTGTTAGTGTTAGAGAAACTAATTCAAATAATTCCTTCAATCCATTTTGATTTAGAGCTATTATTGAATATTGATTATTGATCGATCTAGCTCTTTTATAAAATAATTCTGGATTAGGTAAGAAATTATATAATTGATCAAAATTTTGTATACCAGCATTATTAAACATAATAATGGATTTATGAAATGCTTTTGATAAAACTTCAGCATCATAATCTGCACGGTGAGCTACATCAGAATCATATGAAACATCTAAATATTTACAAAAATCACCTAGTGAGTGTTTATTTTTTTCTGAAAATAAAATTCTAGAAATCATTAGTGAATCTAAAAAAACAGTTTTAGGTAATTTCATATTATTTTCTAAGAATTTTTGGATAATGAAATGCATATCAAAATTAGCATTATGAGCTACTGCAATTTTATTATTTAAAATATCATATATCTTGGTTAAACCATCTATTAGTTCCAAACCATCTTTATCAAGCATATCTTGTGTTATATTTGTAAGTTTTTGAGTAAACTCAGATAGTTTTTCTTTAGATTTAATAAAAAATTGATAAGAATTAATTTTTTGACCTTTACTAATCACAGTCGCTCCAAATTCAATTATTTCTCCCAACTTGGGTGAAAGCGAAGTTGTTTCAATGTCAAATACAACATATTCTGAGTGAAATAGATTTTTTGATTTATCAAAATCTTTATTAAGTATAATGCGATTATTTTGATGAATAAAATCAAAAACAGAACCATAAATTGGTTTGATGTTATGTTTTTTCGCTAAACTATAAAACTCCGGAAAAGATTGCACACTATTACTATCTAAAATACCTACTGCTTTATGTCCAAAATCCTTTGCAGTTTTAATAATATCTGCAACATTAAAAATACTATCTAAAGCATTCATTTTTGACTTTATATTTAATTCAATTCTTTTTAAGTCATTTTCGTCCGTTCTTTTTACAATAGGATTTTCTAATTTTTGAATTGAATCTATAGTTAGTGAACCTTTTATTTCACCATTAAACGAAGTAAATCTTAACCTACCAGATACATTTATATAATCATCAATTTCTAAATCTTCATTAAGTGGTTCATCTTTATTTAAATATAAAACAGTTTGTATTGCTTCTTTTAAGTCTGTAATACCAAATCTATAAATTATAGTATTATTATTTGTGTTTTCTGATATTTCTTTTTTATAAATATATCCATCAAAAGAAATATAGTGATATTCTTGATTTTTATTTAAATTATTAATTTGGTACAAATTGATTTTAGAATAAGTTTTACTTTTTGATTTAAAGTTTTTCGGTTGTGGAATTTCTATTTTTTCTTCTTTGTTTTTTAATTCTTGATAAATTTTATTTCAATTTTCTTCTTGTATCGGAACTCTTCTTTGTTCTTGATACTCTGAAAGTAATTTAAATCTTAAAAAACCCATTTTATGCATATTTCTAGTAATAACTTCTGTTGCTTCTAAGATTTCATCTTGCAAATTTAAATCGCTATAAGTAATAAATCACTCTTGAGTTTCGTGTTTTGCATATAAATTTAATGGATTTTTATTCAAAAAATCAAATAAATTAATTCACTTATTTGATTTTTCTTTTTTAATCCTAATAATGTTTAATATATAATCTTTAAACATCGGTAAATCAATTACATAGTCTTTTATTTGGAAATAAACTCTATAATTCTTCTTAAATTTTATTGCTTTTTTTAATCTGTTAAAATCTTTAAATAAAGGTGCAGTTTGAATGCATACTTCAACTTCTATTATTTTATCTGAATCATTATTTTTAATTTCTTTCATATAAACAATATAAGCATCATGAAATGCATCCATATTCCCTATGTTTAATTCATATGCGAAGTTTGCAAAACTCTTATCTTTATAATAACTCATAAAACCTCTTTTATATTATTAAAGAAATAAAAGTCCAAGCAAAAAAGACAAATGATATGCTATCTACTCTATCTATTATTCCTCCATGGCCTCTTAAAATATTTGAATAATCTTTAATTTCTAGTTTTCTCTTAATAAAAGAAAAATATAAATCACCTGTTATGGATAAAAGTGGGGCAATGCTTAATAATAAAATCAATCCAAATGAATGACTCGTAAAATTATTTATAATGCTTCCTATATCATGTGTAATACTGTAATTCTGACCTATTCCGTAATATACATAAATGAATAATAAAGAAACAATCAAAGAAGATAAATAACCAACAAATGCACCTTCCCATGTTTTATTAGGACTTATCATAGGAGCCATTTTTTTTGTAAAGAATTTGTTTCCAAAAAACATTCCTCCAAAATAACCTCCAATATCACTACTTGAAGCTATTAAAATAAATAGAACTATATATTCTATACCTGAATCAATTGTATTTAAATAAACAAAAGCTTTAATGAATGTTGATAAAATAAGTAAACTGATAAAAAATGTAAAAGTCTTTAATAATAATTGTAATCAATTAATATTTTTTATGATATAAACTCTAAATAACATACAAATGATTGAATTTAAAAATAAAGTTAAGAAAAACTCTCAATCTTTTCAAAATATATTAGTTATATGATTATTTATTCCGTTTTCTTGTACCAAAAGAACACTAAATAAGAATCTTTGATTAACAAAAAATAAGCTTAATAAAAAAAAGCTTTGCAATACAGAAAAAAAGTTATTTTTTAAATAAGCCTTTGATATTTCAAAAAATATTCAAAAACTAAATAATAAAACAAAAATGATTGATAAAGACCTTGCAATTCAAAACAATGAAATATTTGTTTTTAGCAATTCAAAACTTCAATAAAAAGAAAATCTAAGCAATACAACTGAACAAATTAAAAAAACAACAATAATTATTGCAGGTATAATTCTTTGATTCCATATATTTTTTTTAGTATTAGTTGAATTCATATTTTTATATTATACAATTTATTTATTGAATTATAATAATCAAATCAAGGAGTTATATGAAAAGAATTAAAATAGGTTTTACTAATGAATCTTATAAAGATAATAATACATTCATTCAATACAAAAAAACCAATAAATTTAATCATAAATTAGATTATGGAATTCTAAGTGAATTAGATTTTGTTCCTAAACTGATTGAAAATTCAGAAACTTTATCTAAATGAGAATTTATTGAAAGTCAGGAATTAAAATTCAATGAAGATGAATTATTTCAAATAGCTGACAATTTTAAAAAATTACATGATAGTAATTTAGTTTTTCCTAAGACTAATCATTCAGCAAGGGTAAAAGAATATAGAAAAATATTAAAAGAAAAAAACATTAATATTCCTGTTTTGAATCAATATTATAAGAGAATTAATCTGATTTTATCTAAAAGTCAAAACAATAGACCTTTACATAATGATTTATATACAGCAAATATTTTAAAAGATAAAAATAACAAAATATATTTTATTGATTGAGAATATGCATCAATGGGTGATAAACACTTTGATTTAGCATACTTTATAACAGGTTCTTTTTTATCACAAGAACAAGAAAATATCTTTTTGAATAGATATGAAACATACTGAGAAGAATATTTAATTCAACAAAAAATTCTTGTTTATTATTTAATTATTTTATGAATAAATGCTCAAGAAGTAAAGCCTTTTGATGATGCTCCTTCTATTAAAAAATTAATAGAAACAGTTGAATTCTACGATTATAAAAAACAAAATAATTTATTTAAAAGATAATTGATATGTTAAAATAAAATTATGAACTATGTTGTATCAAACTTATTAACTGTATTCATGGAGAATAATTCATCAAGCACTCAAGGTCAAAATCAACCTAAATGAGTATATTTAGTAGTAGGGATTTTATTAATAGTTGCATCATTAATTTTGTTATATTTCTATAAACTATCATTACAAAAAATGAGAAATTATAAAGAAAAACAATTAGAAGAATACAAAAAAGATAATCCAAGATTAAAAGGTATCACCTATGAAAATTCTGGTTTATATTTACCTGGATGAGAAAGAATGAAATACAATATTCCTTTGTTTTTAACTGTTTTGTTTATAAGTATTGCTATTTTAATGTTTATTTATTCTGCAAATTAAAAATATATCTATTTTATCAGATATATTTTTAATTATTTATAACCAAATTTAGATAATAACTCTACATTATCATTTCACTTTTTAGCCACTTTCACTTTTAATGATAAATTAATTGGGGTTCCAAACTGTTGCATTATTTTAAGTCTAGCGTTAGTGCCTATTTTTTTAATTTTTTCTGCTTTTTTACCTATAACCATACCTTTTTGAGAATCTTTTTTCACATATATAATGGCATCAATAAAAATACGTTCAGGATCTGCTTCGTTAAATTCTGTTATTTCTATCGCTATTGAGTGAGGTAATTCATCATATAACAAATTAATTGCTGATTCTCTAATGATTTCTTTAGCAATAAATCTCATTGATTTATCAGTTAAATATTCAGGATCATATTGTAATTGACCTCCATAAGAAAATTCTTTAATTAAGTTTATAAGATTTTCTATTGAATTTAGATTCTTTATATCAGTTGAAATTATATGCTTAAAGTTATATGAAGTTAATTGGTTTATTTTTTGAGATACTAATTCAGGTTTACCTTTTGCTTTATCTATCTTTGAAATAACTGCTATTTTGTTTTCTATTTTAGATATTTTATCTAAAATCATTTTATCTCCTGGTCCAATTTTTTCATCAATTGGAGTTAGAAATAATAAAACATCTATATCTTTAATAGAATCATAAGCATTTTTGTTTAAGGTTTCCCCTAATTGGTTTTCTGGTTTGTGAATTCCTGGTGTATCAGTGAAAATAATTTGATGAGTATCATCAGTATAAATTCCAGTTATTTGATCTCTGGTAGTTTGTGCTGTGTCTGTAACAATTGCTACATTGTATCCGATTATTGAATTAAGTAAACTACTTTTTCCTACATTAGGTCTACCTAATATACTAGCAAAACATATTTTCATTATTTAATATTATGTGAGTGAATAGGAAAAGGTACCATTTCAATTACCTTATTAATTCTTACCTTTTTTCCATCATTTGAATATTGATATATTAAAGCATCATCAGGCATAAATTCAGTCATTACTTGTCTGCAACCTGCACAAGGACTAATAATATCTTCTGATGATGAAATAATATGGATTTCTTTAAAAGTACCTACTTTTGCTCTGTGAGCAACTGAACCAAATAAAGCACTTCTTTCAGCACATAATCCTGATGGATATGCAGCATTTTCTACATTAACTCCAATGAATTCTTTGTCATTTTCATCAATTACAATTGCTGCTACTTTGAATTTAGAATAAGGACAATATGAATATTTTAATAAGTCTCTTAATTTTTGAATATCTATTTGCATTTATTCTCCTCTAGTGATTTTCAATGGATTGAATATAGCATCAACTATGTTATCCATTTCTTTTTTTTCTTGTTCTATTTCATGATCATAACCTTGTAAGTGAACTAAACCATGTGTAAATAAATAACAAAATTCTCTTTTTATTGAATGATTAAATTCTTTTGCTTGCTTTTTTATTTTATCCCAACAAATAACTAATTCACCAAGAAAATAAATTGGAAGTTCATCATATAAAGATTTATCACCAAAATCAAATGACAAAATATCAGTTACATAATCTTTGTTTCTATACTCTTTATTTAGTTCTTTTATTTTATTTTTTGAAACAAAACTAACATCTAAAATAATTTTTTTGTTTTTAGAAATTTTAAAAAAACGAGCAAAATTTTGTAATATTTGTTTCATTTCATCAAGAAAAATTATTGTACTTTTTAGGTTATTTGAAATATTTATTTCTATATCATAATTGAACATAATTAAATTATATTAAATTAATCTTATTTAAAAATTAACTATTTAAATTGCAATATTTTAATTATGAAATCAAAAATGACTTCATAATTTTTTTGGTTACTTAAGATTATTTTAGAAGTATATATTTCTCAATTACTTTCTTTAAATAAATTAAGTAACTCTTTGTTTTTAATTAATATATTTCCATCGGTATCTACATCCACTATTTCTATGTTATAAAATAAAACTTCGTCATTAAAAAGTATTTTAATTTCATATTTATTTAAATTTAATTCTTTAAAAAGTATATTTTTTAAATATAAATTATGATTGTCTATTTTTATTATTACATCTTTTTGATAGCTATAATTAATAGTTAATATTAAATAAGAGAATAATAAAAGTAATAAAATCAATAAACAAAGAATAATATATTCTAGTGTATGTATTTTATAATGCTTCAATATTTATAACTTTTGAGTTTTTAAAAATATACTTTTGATTATGACTTATTTCCAGGACTAATTTATCTTTTAAAATGTTTTGAAAAATCGAAATTAATTTATTATATATATTAATTGATAATGACTCAAATGCTTCATCAAAAATAATGAAGTCATAATCTAATAGCAAGATCCTTAAAAGTTTAATAAATTGTAATTGACCAGAAGAAAGTTGATTAATTTTTATTTCGTTTAAATTATTTAAATTCAGTTCCTTCATTATTTCTATTAAACCAAACTTATTTAGTGTATTTTTAAAATTTAGCTTATCTTGTATCATTAAATATTCTAAACAAGTCATATTTAAATTTTCTTTTTTATCTCCAATATAGTATATTCTGTCTTTAATTTGATTTTGATTAAATATTTTTACAACTTTGTCATTGATTAGAATTTCTCCAAAATCATTTAAGTATTTCCCTGTTAATAAATTACATAATGTTGTTTTACCTGACCCGTTTTTCCCTGTTAATATAATCTTATCTTCTAAAATCAATCTTGGTATGTTTATCACTTTGAAATTTTGATTTTCACTATACGAAAAGGAAACATAGGATAATTGAATTTTTTTAATTTCTTCATTTCAATTTATAATTTCTTCTGATTTTCTTTGTGATTTAAATAAATTTAAAAGTTCTAGATTAACAACATAATCTTTATGTTCTTTTATCATTTCTGGAACTGATTTTAATGGTTTTAAAAATAAATTAGATGCTGTTATGAAAAATAATAAATCATATACATTTAATGATTTATTTCAAACTAATATCGCACCATATACAAGTATTAAAAAAGGAAATATAAAATCTAAAAAAGATTCAAATTCATTAAATAAAGATAAATTTATATTAAAAAAAGAAGATGCTTGAATTAATTTGTTTTGATTAGTAATAATTTCTTTCTTATTTTTATTCATAAATGAATTTTCATAATTAGATTTAAGTATATTTACCCAATCACTTAAATTAGAATCATAATTCATTGATATATGAAATAATTTGTTTTTATTCTTCTTATATCAAGTTAAAAAAAACAAACTAAACACTAAAGCAATAAAAGAGAAAATCAAAACTACAAAAATTAACTTTTTATTAATAAAAAATATAATTAAAAAAGAAATTACTAAGGAAAATATATTTATAAATGTTTTTGCTATAAATGTATTTTGATAATTAATAATTTGGTAAACACTATTTAATCTATTCTTAATTTCTATATCAGATAAATTATTAATAATTTTGATGTTTTCATCAACTCAACTGATTAATATTCAATTTGTTTTGTTAATGTAAGAATTTAATAATTTGTTTTCAAAAATCCTAATTATAAATACTTGTATTAATAAACAAATTATAAATATTATCAAAAAGAACATTGAAATAATAAAAAACTCATTTTTAAGTTTTTCCGGAATAAGTATTTGTAAAACATACTTAGAAAATAAAGCAGGAATAAAAGATGTAATGAACTGTAATAAATATAAAAATATTAATTTAAATGAAATAACAAATTTATGTTTACTGAAGACAAGTGTATTATCCTGTTTTAATTTGTATTCTATTTGAATTTTACTTAACTTTAAAATTAAATTATCAAAATTTTCTAAAAATTTTTCTGTTTCTATTTTCAACTCTGTTCCATGCTCAGGATCAAAATAATAAACATTATTATCTTTTATTTTATCTATTAATACCATATGTTTTAAATTATTTCTATTTATAATTACTGCTAAAGGAAATTCATCATTATTAATTTTAAGTAATTCTTCATTAGAACAATTAAATGTTTGTGTATCAAAATTATTTTCTTTATATAATTTAATTAATTTAAATAAACTGATTCCTCCTTTTTCATACTCAATATTTCTTTTTAATGTATTTATATCGATATCTTCATTAAAATATTTGTATAAAAAGAACTTAAATACATATAATCCACAGTCCCTTTTGTCTTTTTGTTGAAACATAATATTTATATATTTTTATTTATTAAAATAACTATTAATAAACTAAATATTAAAATTTACATAAAATAAGCACTCATAAACTGTTTTATGCTATAATTTTTTAACCATATGCAAAAGCATTATGGATAAAGCATAAAGAGTATGGTAGTTTGACAACGATAACCATAGCCAACCGGTTATAAAATACGGTGGATAGTCAGGAGCATTTGCTTAACATGCTATTATCTTCTTTATGCCTCTATTTACTAAATTGAGAGGATATTTTATGAAAAAATTATTTACAAGTGAATCAGTAGGAAGGGGTCACCCAGATAAATTGTGTGATCAAATTTCAGATGCCATTTTGGATGCTTTTTTAATGTTAGATCCACAATCAAAAGTAGCTATTGAAACAATGGCATCTGGTCATAATATTTTTATTGCAGGAGAGGTTAAATCTAATGCAGACATAGATGTTATAGAAATTGCTAAAAACATTCTAAAGGATTTAGGTTATTATACAACTCAAACAAGTTTTCGCACTGATATCAGACACCAAAGTCTTGATATAGCAAAAGGAGTTGAATTAGGTGATGATATTGGTGCAGGAGACCAAGGATTAATGTTTGGTTTTGCAACTAATGAAACCCCTGAACTTATGCCTTTAGGAATTACAATAGCTCATGAACTATTAAGAGTAGCCGAAGATCTAAGAGTTAAAGATTTGTTTAAATGAGCAAAAGCAGATATGAAATCTCAAGTAACTTTAGATTATACTGATCCTAATCAAACAAAAGTTGACACAGTTCTTTTAAGTATTCAACATTCTCCTAAATATGATGAAGTTGAATTTAAAAACTACATAAAAGAAAATATTATTTTTCCTGTATTATCTAAATTTAATTTATCTAAACCAAATCAAATTCTTATAAATCCTACTGGTTTATTTACTATAGGTGGACCTATTGGTGATACAGGTTTAACAGGTCGAAAAATAATAGTAGATACTTATGGTGGATATTCAAGACATGGTGGTGGAGCATTTTCTGGGAAAGATGCTACTAAAGTAGATAGATCTGCAGCATACGCAGCAAGATGAGTAGCTAAAAATGTTGTTGCAGCGGGTTTAGCAAGTAAAGTAGAAATTCAAATTGCTTATTCAATAGGAATAGCAAAACCTGTTTCAATAATGGTTGAAACCTTTGGAACTGAAACAGTTGAAAAAGAAAAAATCGAACAAGCAATTTTAAAAACCTTTGATTTAACACCTAAAGGAATTATTGAAGCACTAGGATTAAGACGTCCTATATTTTCTAAAACAGCATATTTTGGGCATTTTGGTAGAACTGATATTTCTTTACCTTGGGAAGAAACTAATAAAGTAAAAGAACTAAAACGAAATATATAAAATTAAACTTTCAGTGTTTTATACTAATACCTGTTTTTGATAAAAAACTGGTATTTTTTAAAATTTAATTATTTCTTAGTTTTTTGGATTATTTTAGTATAGTTATTATACTAATCAAAAAGGGATAAAATGATTGAAAAATTTAAAAAAGTTTTAATTCCTGATGGAGCAAAAATTAGTAAAAGAAAGAATGCTTGATATGTTCAAGTTGTAGTTAAAAGAGAATATATAAAAAGTAAAAAATACTACAAAGAAACTAAGTTACAGTTGTAAAAAAGTTTCTATGGATGACAATGAAACATATATGTTTCCAAACTTAAATTACTTTATTTATTTATTTTAAAGCAGGCAAGGTTGAAGAAATAGTATCTACACAAGAATTTAGTAATTCTGTGTCTTTTGGTTTACATTCTACTTCTGAATTAATTTTAGAAAAAATTGGAATAAACAAAATTTTAAAAGATGTTTTTGGTAATAAAACTGATTTAATTAAAGCATTAGTTAATTATTATTTAAGTGATGCGAATAACACCATAAAAGGTTTTAAATATTCATTATTCAAGAATTATGCAGGCTTAGAAAAAATCTATTCAGAATCTTATATTTCTAATCTTTTAAACAGTCAATTAACCTCAGAAAAAATATATAAATTTCAATCAGAATAATATAAAACTTATAAAAAATTAAATGGTGAAAATATCAAAGAATGTTATATAAATGTTGATTCTACAAATATCAGTTCTACATCACAAAATATCGAAAAAGCAAAATATGGTTATTCAAAAAATAAAAACAATGAACCTATTATAAATATTGGTTTAATTACAGATCAAAATAATGGATTCCCACTTTATTATGATATTTATTCTGGTTTTATAATGGATATAGATCAATGTGAAATTTTAGTTGAAAAAGCAAAACAATTAGGTATTAAAGAATAAACATTAGTAATGGATAGAGGTTATTTTTCATCCAAAAACATCTCTTTTTTAGAACAAAAAAACTTTAAATTCATTATGATGGCAAAGTTATGAAATAAGAATTTACAAAAAGTTTTAGATGCAAACAAAGACATTTTAAAACATAATATTAATATGTTGATAGATGATAATGAAACATTTGCAACTATAATTAAAGACAAAGTGTTTACTGATAATGCAAAAGAATTTAATATAGTATTAATACATAATCCTATAAAAGAAACAGAAAGAGTTTCTTATTATACAAAATACTTTACTAAAATGGTTAATCAAGTTAAACAATTAAAGAAAATTAAACCTCATATTATTGAAAGTTATCAAGATTATTTAGATATTGAACAAGATGAATCAGGAAAACTAATTAGTGTAAAGCCAAATAATGAATTATTTCAGAAGCACATTCAAAATTCTGGTTTTTATGCAATTATTTCAAACATAAATAAAAATGCAAAGGAAATAATTAATGCATATAGAAAAAAATATAGTATAGAAAAAATGTTTAAATGAATAAAAACTCAAACTAACTTTAATAATAACTATTCATATAATGATGGTGTATTAGAAAGTAAAACATTTATAACTTTTATTTCTATTTTAGGAGAATTATCAAAAATAGAAGTTACTAATATCAAAGGAAAATATGTAAGAAAAAATTCATTAACAGCAAAACAAAAAGAAATACTTAATTGCTTAAATGTCTCGGGTAAAGAACTATATAAATCTATCATTTCTATTAACGAAAAAAGTCTTAATTTTGTTTTAGTATAAAAATTACTGAAAGTTTAAATTATAAACAAAACAAATAAAGATTATAAAAATATAGAGATAATTTTGAAGAATTATTTTTTTTATTGTGTTATTTCATATTAAATTATGAAGAGTTATTGGAATTAAAAATAATGAAGAATGAGAATTGTCTGATAATTTTTATGAGCAAAAAACATAAATGATCTATTGAAAATTATTTCTAAATATGATAAAAATTATAATATAAATGATAAAAATACTTTTTTTAAAAAAGTTAACCAGGTAGTTATAAAAATGATTTCTAATATAAAATAATTTAAAAACTGTACTGAAAATTGCTCAATAGGTTTTTATATTTTCTTAAATTTAAAATTATTGTATTAAAAGTTATAAAAAAACAACAAGCAATATTACAAGAAAGGAAGCTATATTCTATGAACAAAAATATTTTTCAAACAACCAAAGAAATATTAATGAATAATCCAAAATATATATCAGAA
>NZ_KL370829.1:16150-29297 GCF_000701865.1 Mycoplasmopsis felis ATCC 23391
TTAACAACAAAAGAATTACAAGATGTTGATAAAGATTTTGAAACATTATCATTAAAAGATAAAAAACAAGCACTTATTAAATTAATAGATAAAAACAAGTTATATGTAAATTATTCTGATATTGAAGATGAATCATTTAATATAAATGAAGCAGATAAGAAGTTTAGTAAATCATTCTATGATAAGGAGTAATATGAATAATAATTGTTTTTATAATTCTACTGAATATTGTTGTAATAAATTAATATTAAAAGATTAATATGGAAAATAAACATAAAGAGTTACTTAATATTTTATTTGGTAAACTTAATGAAATTAATAATCAATTAAAAGATTTTGTAAATATGTATGAAAAATATTCAGAAGAAATAGAAAATAACTATAACGTTTCAAGTCAATTAGATAATGAAAGAACAATTGCTGATTGATTTTCTGATAAATTAATTAAAGTAATTGAAAAAAGCATTGCTCCTGTACCAATGAAACTTACTGAGCACTATATAAAAACACCATCTATATTTAAGAAAAATGGAAAAGAAAAAACAGAATATAAAAAATCTATAGAAGGTTTAAAACATAAACAAGATGAATGAAAAAGATGGATGACAATTGACTGTACATTTAAATTAGAATATAAAAATGAAATATACTATATTTTCGTCGAGTATAAAATGAATAGAACTAAAAAAATAATTCCTGAATTGGCAACGGATTATGTAAAACATAAATTTTATACATTTTCAAATAAACTTGAAGCGAATACAATATTTCTTTTTTTTAAATTTGATTATGATGAAAACAATAAAAATAATATTGTTTTATATCATAAAAACATTAAAGAAATTCCAGATACTACAAATTGAGATGAATCATTAAATGAAGGAAGTATTTTTTATAAAATCAATAGCAAAAAACATAATGATAATAATATAAACAAAATTTACGACGCATATAAAACTTTATCAAATATTTCAGAAAAAACAAAAACTATTCCAATTGATACTTTTAATATTTTAAAAAATAATATTTTTTACAAGAATAAAGATTGCTTTAAAAATAAAGTTGCATATTCTAATAACATAAGACTTTGTTTAAATATTTTTGAATACGTTTATAAAAAATTTATTAAAGATAAAGAAAAATTAGTATTTATATTTAAAAAGTTAATTTCAAAAATAGATACTGATTTAAATTTAGAAACTATTAATGAATCATCATTAGAAATGTTTTTTAACACTGAAAAATTAAATGAAATATTAATAGAAAAAATAATAAAATCTATCGCAAAGCATTTATGAAATAAAGAAAAACAAGATACAAAAAATCAATTTGATAAAACAAGAGGAACAGTTGATATAAAAAAATGACTTCACTTTATATCATATCATTGGTTTATACGTATGTTCAAATTTTCTTAAAAGAAGACTTTAAACTTAATGTTGAAGATAAAAAACTAAAGAAAATTATGGACCAAATAAAAGATAGAAATATATACCTTACAAACAAAACAATTAAAGATTATGAAGAACATAGAGATAATTTTGAAGGTTTAGTTTTTGTTTTGTGTTATTTCATAGTTAATTTATGAAATGTTATTGGAATTAAAGATAATGAAGAATGAGAATTGTCCGATAATTTTTATACACAAAAAAACATAAATGATATATTGAAAATTATTTCTAAATATGATAAAAATGATAACATAAATGATGTAAATACTTTTTTTAACAAAATAAACCAAGTAGTTATAAAGATAGTTTCTGGTATAAAGTAATTTAAAAAAAACTGTGCATAAAAGCAACAATTGTTTCTTGTATTTTCCTAAATTTAAAACTCATGAATTAAACACTATTAAGAAATGACAAGAAGTAATATTACAAGAAAGGAAGCGTATATTCTATGAACAAAAATATTTTTCAAACAACCAAAGAAATATTAATGAATAATCCAAAATATATATCAGAAAACAATAAACTCTTAAAAGCAAAAGTTTATAGTGATGTTATGACTATGAATAAAGATTTATTATCTTTATTACTAAGTAATAACGATATCAAACAAAGATTTTTTATTGAAATTAGTGGAACATTAATATTTGACAAACAAAAATTTGCTTGATTTATCGATTCTAAGGAGTTTTTACCTAACTCATACACAAGATATACAAACAAAATTGGATTAACTCATAATGGTGAGTTTTTATCTAAAACAAACGATGTTGTTTTAGATTTTCCTTATAAAGATTGTTTGCTTGAAGGTGGACAAAATAAAGATGATCAAAAAAGAGATGAAATCTTTTATAATGAAATAATTGCTTCTGATGAAATTAATCAAATGCTTGTGCCAAAAGTTTTAAGTAATGCTAAAAGATATACAAAAGATGGTGTTCAAGAAAATATCACATTTGATGAAAATGATAATTTAATTATCAAAGGAAATAATTTAATTGCACTTGCATCACTTTTAAAAAAATATGAAGGGAAAGTAAAATGTATTTACATTGATCCACCATATTATTTTAATTCAACAAGAGAAGAAGACACTTTTCTTTATAATAGTAATTTTAAATTATCAACTTGACTCAATTTTATGAAAAATAGACTGGATTTAGCAAAAAAAATTTTAAAAAATGATGGATTTATTTTTCTGCAAATTAGCGATGATGGTTATGCATATCTAAAAATTCTAATGGATGAAGTTTTTGGAAATAATAATTATATAAATACTATTATTGTTAAATCAAAAACCTCTTCTGGTGCTAGTGGTGGTGGAGAAGATAAAAAAATGAAAAAAAACGTTGAATATATTTTAGTTTATGGTAAAAGTGACTCAATATTAAAAACTCAGTATATTAAAACTCCACTGTACGAATATATTAAAACAAAAGAAAAAGAAGGTAAAAATTTTGCATATACTAATGTTATGTTAGATGTAGGAAAGCCTTTTTATATTGATGATATTATTGATGGTTATGGTAATATTATAAAAATTTATGAAATGAAAAATTATAAATCAGTAAGTGTAAAAACTTTGGCTAAACAAGAAAATTGTTCTGAAGAAGAAATATATATAAAATATATTGATAAAATTTATACAACAGAAAATGCTCAAACTTCAATTAGAGATAGAATAAAAAAAATTCCAAATGATTATGATTTTATTATTGCTCAATATATTCCAGTATCTGGTAAAAATAAAGGGAAATTAACTGATGTTGGTTTTATAGGAAATAAAAAGAGATTAATAAGTTTTTTAAAAGAAACAATAGTAATTGAAAATAATTTTATATATAAAACAGAAAAGGCTGGAACTTTATGAGATGACATATCATGAAGTTCTATAAAATTTGAAGGTAATATAAATTTTGGGGCAGGTCAAAAGCCAGAAAAATTAATAGAAAGAATTTTCAAATCTTCCACAAATGAAAACGACCTAGTAGTCGACTTCTTCCTTGGTTCAGGTACAACTGCAGCAGTAGCTCACAAAATGAATCGTAGATACATAGGTATTGAACAAATGGATTACATAAATGATATAACAGTTGAACGTCTAAAAAAAGTTATTGATGGAGAACAAGGTGGAATTTCAAAATCAGTTAATTGAAATGGGGGGGTCATTTGTATACTGTGAATTGCTTGAAAATACAAATTCTTTAATTTCTCAAATCCAAGATGCAAGCAATGAAAACATTACAATCATTAAAAACCTAATTTATTCTGATAACAGAATTGTTCCATATTTAACAACACAAGAATTACAAGATGTTGACAAAGAATTTGAAACATTATCATTAAAAGATAAAAAACAAGCACTTATTAAATTAATAGATAAAAATAAATTATATGTAAATTATTCTGATATTAAAGATGAATCATTCAGTGTAAAAGAAGAAGATATTAAATTCAGTAAATCATTTTATAAGGAAACATAATATGAATAATAATCAATTTTTATATGAAAAAATACAAATATTAAATGAAGCTGGTTTAGTTTCTGAACTTCCTACAATAATTGAAAGTGGCTTATCAAAAAAAATTAAATTAAGACCTTATCAAATAGATGCATATGAAAGTTTTGTATCATATTTTGAAAATGAAAAATTACGCAAAAATAAACAAATTCATAATTTGTTTCATATGGCAACTGGCTCAGGGAAAACAGTTATAATGGCTGGTTTAATTTTGTATTTATATACAAAAGGTTATAGAAAATTCTTATTTTTTGTAAACCAAACAAATGTTTTAGAAAAAACAATTGATAACTTTATTAATAACTTATCAAATAAATATTTATTTGATAATGATATTGAATATTTAGGTAACAAAATTAAAATTAAAAAAGTTGACAATTTTAGTAATAACACACTAGACAATGATATTGAAATTGTTTTTACTACTACACAAAAACTGCACTTAGATTTATTCTTTTCAAAAGAAAATGCAATTACTTATGATGATTTTGAAAATAATAAAGTTGTCTTTATCTCAGATGAAAGTCATCACATCAATTCATTAACTAAAAAACCAACTAAGGATGAACAAGAAGAGAAAAATAGTTGAGAATATTCAGTAATGAATGCTTTTAATAGAAATAAAGATAATGTAATGCTTGAATTCACTGCAACTTGTGATTTAAAAGATACAAATGTTTTAAATAAATATAAAGACAAAATTATTTTTAATTATCCTTTAGTATCATTTAGACAAAGTGGATACACGAAAGATTTTCAAAATTTAGCAACAGATACTGATTTGTGAACCAGAACTTTAATTGCACTTGTAATAAGTGAATACAGAAAATTTTTATTTACTGATTTGAAATTAAATATTAAACCCGTTTTAATGTTAAAATCACAAAAAATTGCTGAATCAAGATCTTTTTATGATGAATTCTTTAAAAACATAAAAGAAATTACAACACAAAACTTATTTTCATTAATTCATGCTGAAATTCCTGTTTTAACCAAAGCATTACAATACTTTAAAGAAAAAGATAATTCCCTAGAATTATTAGTAAATTCAATTCAAAATTCATTTACTAAAGAAACATCTATCATTATGAATGGTTCTGAAGATAATAATAAGACTAATCAATTATTAGTAAATTCACTTGAAGATACTAATAATCCAATTAGGTTAATTTTTGCTGTTGATATGTTAAACGAAGGGTGAGATGTATTAAACTTGTTTGATATAGTTCGTTTATATGATACAAGACAAGGATCGGGAAAACCAGGAAAAGTTGGTACATACACAATCAAAGAAGCACAATTAATTGGAAGAGGAGCAAGATACTGCCCATTTATAGATGAAGATGAAGAACTAAAGTTTGTTCGTAAATATGATAATGATTTAACAAATGATAAAAGAATTTTAGAAACAATGTTTTTTCATAGTAAAAATGATTCAAAATATATTTTTGAACTAAGACAAGCATTAATTGAAACAGGATTACAATCACCAGATCCAATTAAAATTGAATATAAATTAAAACAAGAGTTTAAAGAATCTGATTTTTTTGAAAATGCTTGAATCTTTTCGAATAAAAAAGAAATAAAAAGCAGAAAAGAAGTTAAAAGTATTGATTCATCTTTAAAAAACAATACATACTATTATAAGTCTTATACTGGTAAGGGTAATGTTTTAGATTTATTTAATGAGCCAAATAATAATGATATTATCACTAAGGAAAAAATAAATATTACATTATTTAAAATTAAAGAAATTAATTTAAATATTTTATTAGGCGCTTCAGAATTTTTTAATGAATTTAGATTTGATTTTTTAAAAGCAAAATATCCTACACTAAAATCAAAACAAGAGTTTTTTACAAGCGATGATTTTTTAGGTAATATTAAAATTGAAATCTCTTATCTTGATGATCATTTAAGTGGAAGGGAAATTTTTAGAGCACTCAAAAAAGTTTTAAGTGAAATATCTACAAAAATATCATTAATCAAGCCAGAATACAAAGGCTCTAAAACCTTTGAACCAAAACCGCTTAAAAACGTGATTAAAGATAAAACAGTTTATCTAGAAAAAGTTGACAACAACGGTGGTAAGGGTGCTTCGCAAAATGAATCACACAATCAAGAATATCAAATTGATTTAAATAATGAACAATGATATGTTTTTAATGATAACTATGGTACTTCTGAAGAAAAACTTTTTATTAAATATTTCAAAACACACATTGAACCAAAATTAAAAGCAAAAGATTTAGAATATTACTTAATCAGAAATGAAAGATTTCCAGAATTAGCAATTTATTCTTTTGATTCAGGTGAGCGTTTTGAACCTGATTTTGTACTATTTTGTAGAAAAAAAATCAACAATGACAATATAACATATCAAACATTTATCGAACCTAAAGGAACGCATTTATTAGAAGAAGATAAATGAAAAGAAGAATTTTTAAATCAAATTAGTAATACCTCACAAATTAATAATTTATTTTTTAAAAATTATAAAATTATTGGTTTACCATTTTTTAACTCAACAACAAAAGTTGAAGAATTTAATCAAATGGTTGAAAAATTTATAAACCAAATTTAGTGAAATAATTTAGTGAAATAAACTATATATAAAAGTAGCAATAGTTTTTTTACATAAAAACGGGGTTTGGTATAGAGTGGTAGTGGTACAGTCTCTAAAACTGCATGTAAGGGTTCTATTCCTTTAACTCTCGCAATATCTAAAATCACCAAATAAGGATAAAAATAATTCATGTATTTTTGTAAAATACATGAATTTTATATCTAATTTTAATTCGCTTCTTTATAATCAAAATATGTTTTGTTTGAAATACTATAGTATAAATCTTTGTCTTTTATTAAGAATCCATAAATTCCTGCATATAAAACTTCTTGATTTTTAATAGTTTAATGTTTTGAATTTTATTTCAATTGTAACAAAACTATCTCGATCGATTAGTGAGGTTGTAGTTTTAGTAATTAGTAATAAAAATTTTATACCATATAAATCGTATATAAACATATTTTCTCTTGTTCTTGAGTTTTATTTTGCAATCTTTATAATCTTTTTAACTCTGAACGGATAATTGAATTCTTCTTTTCTGTTTCTTTATAATAATCATCTTTGTAAAATGAAGTATAAATAGCACTAGTAGAAAAAATTATACAAATTCCACTAAAAATAAGTAAATTTTTAATATTTTTTAATCAACACAATCACTCTTATAATTAAATTTTACAAAAAGATAAAACAAAGAGATTTATGAACCCATTTTCTTTTTATATTTAAAATTATTTTATTTAAACAAAATATAATTCTAACTAATGCATTATTTTTAATAATATGATAGAATTTAAAAATATTTATACTAACTATTAAAAAGAGGTTTTATGGCTAGATTTATTGATGAAATAACTATAAGTGTCCAAGCAGGAAAAGGTGGAGATGGAATGATTTCGTTCCGTAGAGAAGCACACGTTGATAAAGGTGGACCTGATGGTGGAGACGGTGGTAGAGGTGGTCATATTTACTTCGTTGGTGACTTAGGCAAAAATACATTATTAAGTTTTTATAAAAACAAACATATTGTTGCAAAAGACGGAATAAAAGGTGGACCTAAAAATTTATATGGAGCAAATGCTGAAGATACATATATAAATGTTCCTATAGGAACATTAGTTTATAATGGGAATAAATTAATTGCAGATGTTATTGAAGCTAATAAACCATATTTAATTGCTTCAGGAGGAAAGGGTGGAAGAGGAAATAATAAATTTAAAACACCTAAAAATACTGCTCCTAAAATATGTGAAAATGGTATGCCAGGAGAAAAATATGAAGCTAAAATAGTGTTAAAAATTCTTTCTGATGTAGGTGTAGTAGGAAAACCATCTGCTGGTAAATCGACTTTTTTAAACTCTATTTCAAATGCAAACGCAAAAGTTGCGGATTATGAATTTACAACATTAGTTCCTCAATTAGGAATGGTAGAATACTTTGACAATTCATTTACCGTTGCTGATTTACCTGGTTTAATCAAAGGTGCTTCACTAGGTAAGGGTTTAGGAATTCAATTTCTAAAACACATAGAACGTTGTAGAGTTATAGCACACATTATAGATTTTGGTTCACAAGATAAAGATCCAATTCAAGATTATGAAGTCATAAATAACGAATTAAAAACATACAATTTAAAACTGGAACAAAAACCACAATTAGTAATTGCTAATAAATCTGATACTGATTGCTTTAAAGAAAAAGTTAAAAAGTTTAAGAAAAAATATCCAAATATTGAATTAATAGAAATATCAGCAATTTTTAGAGAAAATTTAGATACCGTAAAAGGTAAATTGTGAAAACTAATACAAGAATATAACTTTACCACTATTTCTAATGAAACACCAGAAGTTAAAGTTATTTCATATGAACCTGATTTTATTATTAATTCTCCATATAAAGGTTATTATGAAGTTTCTGGAAAAAAAGTAGAAGAAATATATCATAAAATACCAATTAACACATATGATAATTTGGTTAGATTTAATAATATTTTAAAGAAAATAGGTGTATGGGAAGGTTTAATGAAAAAGGACATCCAAAAAGGTGATACAGTTTCAATTTATGGTTTTGAATTTGAATGAGAAGATGAAAAATAAGGAGAAATTATGTTAAAAATGTTTAAAATTTTACCTAAACAATTAAAAAAACAACTTTTTTTAGGTATTTGTTTAGTTTTATTAAATGTTATTTTAACTATGTTTATCCCTATTTTAATAGCTCAATTTCTTCCTTTATTAATAGAAAAACGAGAATTGTATAAAATAGTTTTATTTAATATTGAAGTTTATAAAACATCTTCTTTTTCTAATGCTTTAGTCTTACTTTTAGTTCTCACCGTTTCTTTGATTATAGTTTCTTCAGTTATATCAATAACTAGTTTATTATTAATCGTGTGAGCAGGTGAAAAAGCATCTAACTTTTATCGAGATACTTTATTTAAAAAATATCAATTACTTTCTTTAAAGGATATTGCTCATTTTACACCAGAAAGTTTAATAACAAGAATAAATGATGATGTAGCAGTTTTTTGAGACTTTTTAGTTAGTGCTTCTACTTCATTAGTTAAAGCTCCTTTTTATATTATTGCTGGGTTAGTTTTTGCTTTTTTAACTGATGTTAATTTAACTTTTTCAATTATTGCTGTAATTCCTTTGCTTGTTTTAGTAATGGGATTAATTTTTAAAAAAGTAAGACCTTTAATTTCTAAAAATAGAAAAAATTTAGATTCAATAACAAAAGAATCGGATGAAAATATTTTAGGTATAAGGTTTATCAAAGCATACAACCTACAAAACCAGCAATACAAAAAATTTAAAAATTTTAATACAAAATGAAAAAATACTGAAATAAATGTCTTTAACTTATTTTCAGCAGCTATGCCTTCATTTTTCTTTATAGTTAACTTGGTTGTAGTCTTCATATATACAACTGCATATTTAATGATTCAAAATCAACCTGATTTAGATCATGCTCAACTAGTTGCTAAAATTAACACATTTATTGAATATGAATTTATTATAGCTTTAGGTATAACTACTTTTAGTCAATTTTTAGGAACTTTTTTTAGGGCTAGAGTTTCTTCTAAAAGGATTATTGATGTTATTGAAACAAAATATGATGACTTATTAGTTTTAAATGGACTTAACTTATCTAATGATTCTAATTACTCAATTGAATTTAAGAACTTTAATTTTAAATATTTTGACACATCTGAAGATTATGTACTAAAAGATATCAATTTTAAAATTCCTGCTGGTCATACATTAGGAATTATAGGACCAACTGGTTCTGGTAAGTCAACTATTGCTAATTTATTAGTTAATAATATGAAATACAATGATGGTAATATTTTAATTGAAAATAAAGAAGTTAAAGAAATAAATTCCAAACAACTAAGAGAAAACATTGGAATTGTTTATCAAGATTCATTGTTATATTCAGGAACAATAAAATCCAACTTATTATTTGCTAAAACAAATGCAAATGAAGATGAAATACAAAAAGCAATTAATAATGCTTGTGCAAACTCATTCATTAATTCATTTCCAGATAAATTAGATCATATAATAGGTCAAAGAGGAAAAAACTTATCTGGAGGACAAAAACAACGTTTATCTATTGCTAGAACATTGCTTATAAATCCTAAAATTTTAATTCTCGATGATTCAACAAGTGCTTTAGATAATATAACAACCAAAAATTTAATTCAAAATATTAAAAACAACTATAATACAACTAATATTATAATATCTCAAAAAATTAACTCAATAAAGCACGCAGATAATATTATTGTATTAGATAAAGGTAGAATAATTGCTCAAGGTACTCATCAAGAATTAATAAAAAATTGTCCTTGATATGAAGACGTTAATAATAATCAACTAGAACAATAGGAGGAATTTTGAAAAGTAATAATATAAAAACTTTAAAAGTTTTGCTCTCTTTTATTAAAGAAGACAAAAAAATTCTTTATATTTCTTTTATTTTTTCTCTAATCAATGCAATTGCATATATTGGTGGAAGTTTTTTAATAGGTTTTATAGTTAACTTGATATTTGAACCAATTGCAAAAGGTGATGTAAATCCTTTAGATGTAAACGAACCTCTGTTTTGAGGTTTAGTTACTTCTTTATTAATAAGTTATTTGATATATGCAATTTTTAGATATCTTGAAAATAGAATGTATGTAAAAATTTCATTCAATGCAACAAGTAGATTGAGAAATAATTTAATTAAGAAACTACATAAACTACCAATTTCATATTATGATTCAAATAAAACTGGTGATTTAATTTCTAGTTTAATAGTTGATGTTAATAATATTGCAAACTCTTTATACCAGAGTTCTACACAAATAATTAATGCATTATTCAATATCACAATATCTATAGTGTTTATGTCATTTGTTTCATTTGCTTTAACTATAATTGTTATACCTTTATCTATATTGATGTTTATTGGTGTTATTTTACTAATAAAAAAATCTCAACCTTACTTTATAAAAGTTCAAGAAACTTTTGGAGAATTAAATGCTTTTGTAGAAGAAATGCTATCAAACACTAAAGTAACAAATGTATTTAATCAACAAGATTTTATATATAAACAATTACAATCTATTACTAAAAAAATTAGGGATATTTCATTTAAAGGTGATATCATAGTGCGTAGTTTTGAAACTATATATTATGTTATTTCAAATTCAATTATATTAATTATCACTGTAATTTCTGCTTTATTTTATTTAAATTCTTGAAGTGTATTAGGAATACCAGGTCTGGGTGCTGATTCTAATGGAAAAGCTACTGCTGCAATAATTTTTACTTTTATTTCTCTTAATTGAAACTTTATAGGTCCTACTCAAGCTGCACTTGGAACAATATTTAGTTTACAAGTAGGTATTGCTTCAACTACTAGAGTAATGAAAATTCTTGTTTCAAAAGAAGTGAATAGAGAAAACGAAAAAATTAGAATAGTAAAAATAAAATATGATGAAAAATCTAATAGTTACATAGAAACTAATAAACAAGACTTATTTGGATTTTATGCTTGAAAAAAAATAAATTTTGATACTAATTTAACAGAATATAAATCAGTAAAAGGTAAAGTAGAATTTGAAAATGTTTATTTTAAATATAATGAATATTCAGAACAATACCAATTAAAAAATGCTTCCTTTGTGGCAGAACAAGGTAAGGTAATTGCTATTGTTGGACCAACAGGTGCAGGTAAAACTACCATTATTAACTTAATAACAAAATATTATGATTATGAAAAAGGAAGTATTAGAATAGATGGAAATGAGTTAAAAGAAATTAATTCAGATGATTTAAGAGATATTTTAACAATAGTATTACAAGATTCATTTTTATTTAATGAAACAATACTAGAAAACTTAAAAACAACTAATCCCGATGCTTCTTTTGAAGAAATTAATCAAGCAACTGAATTAACTCAAGCGCACCATTTTATTCAAAATATGGAAAATGGTTATGATACTTTAATTGAAAATAATGGAATGAATATTTCACAAGGTCAAAGACAATTGTTGTCATTATCACGCGCTATATTATCAAATAGAAATATTTTAATATTAGATGAAGCTACATCAAATATAGATTCAAGTACAGAAAGAATTGTTCAAAAAAGTATGTTGCATTTAATGCAACATAAAACTTGTTTTGTTATTGCTCATAGATTAAGCACTATTAAGAATGCTGATTTAATTTTAGTTGTAAATGAAGGAAAAATAATAGAATCTGGTTCTCACCAAGAATTATTAGATCAAAATGGTTTTTACACTAATTTATATCATTCTCAATTTGGTAATTAGATAGTTATCAATTAAATATAAAAATAACTTCTAAAATATTAACACTTCAAATTCATTGAAGTGTTTTTAATAGGAAATAGTTTAGATAATAGAAAAGTTGAATATTTCTTTTCAATTTTAAAGAGCGAAATATTCCCAAACTTTAATCAAACTTGTCAAAAACTTACATTTTCTGAGTTATCAAAAAAGATAAAAGATTTTATTAATGGATTTTAAACTTTCAGTGTTTTTTATACTAATGCCCGTTTTTAATAAAAATCAGGTATTTTAAAGGCGTACAAAAAAGTTAACATGGTAATGTTAGCCTTTTTGTATGCCTTTATTGTGCAATATACGGATCTTTTAGAAAGAGAATATCGGAAGTGTAGTTAATTTTGTGTAAATTCTCTTAATAGCAAATATTTAATTTAAAATATTTATATTAGGAGATTTTTTATGCAAAAGAAAAATACATTTAATCTTGATACTGAAAAATTATATAATCAGTACAAACCAAAGACTATTGAAGACGTTCAAGAAATTCTTAAGTCTCAAACTAAAGATTTAATTGAAAAAATTTTACAAGAAGAGATGAAAAATTATCTTGGTTATGATAGATATGAACATGAAAAAGCAATTAAAGATAATTACAGAAATGGTTCATATGATAAAAAAGTTAGATCACAATTTGGTGATATAAATTTAAAAATACCAAGAGATAGAAACGCTGAGTTTGAACCACGAGTAGTTCCAAAATTTCAATATGATATTTCTTTTATTGAAGGTGCAGTAATTAAACTTTATA
>NZ_JNKA01000012.1 GCF_000701865.1 Mycoplasmopsis felis ATCC 23391
CAGAAAAGAAAGTTATTACTGTATCATTTAAAGTTTTTGAAAATAAAACATACAGTATTTCAGGGATTCAATACAAAACAAGTAATGAAGTAAAATCATTTACACCATTAACAATTCAAGTGTCAGGATTCCAAGAAGATCCGGAAGTTCCAGAAAATGTTACTGTTGAAAATAATTTAAATACTATTGAAATACCTTTAAAAAATGTTCATGAAGGTTTATCACCTGTAATGAGTGATGATAAAGTTGTTGAATTAAGTTCAAATACATATTATTTATATTTAATTAAAGGTGAAAAAGTTGACAAATACTTACCTAAGAAAATTAAAAAAGACGGGAAGTTATATAACATACCTACTAATATAAATCAAACTTCATTAGCAGTTACAGATGTACAAAGTCAAAAATTCTATGAAAAAGATTTATCAGTTGTTTATAATTTAAGTGAAAATCAAGAAACAGACGAACCACAAAACAGTGATACAAATTCATTAACTGTTATGTTTAAAGTTGGTTTTGTAGATTATAATGTTGAAGCTAAAACTCACATATATAATAATAAATTAGATATTGATCAAGCAAATTCAAATGATGCACTAAAAAGACATAATGAAACTTCACATAATATTTCAACTTTAATAGATAATAAACCTAACACAAATTCTAGATGACATAACTGAAATGATTATGATAAAGACCAAAGTAATTTTACTAACCATTTTACATTTAATAAAAAACAAAATGAGCAAACTTTTTTGATAAACACAGTTGAATTATTTTTAAAAGGTGCTCAAGAAGCAAAACTAATTTTACCTGAAGAAATTAGAATATTAGTTTCAGAAGATGGTCAAACTTACAAAGAAGTAGAACATCAAGATAAAATTAAACATTCTGATTTTGGTACAGAAAATAATGATAAAGTTTTAACTAACGGATTTAGAAATGAACAAAATAATAATGCTTCAGTAATAACTATTTCATTTGAACCAACATTTGCTAATTTCATAAGATTGCAATGAAAACCAAGAGAAAAAGCTAATTCTACTGAACAAAGCAAAAAACACTATGCATGACAAATTGGTGAAATTAAATTTTATGACATAAACAATAAGAAATTAGATGAATTAAAATCTACTTATATTAATAAAACAAATGAAAAAGAAAGTATATTAACAAATATTTCAAATTCAATTGAAAAATTTAAAAATATTGATGATGTAAGTTCAAAAAGATATAGTTTAATCAAACAAAAAGCTGATGATATATTAACAAGTTTTAATGCAAACAAAGAATCTATTAAAGCATTAGATGGTGAAAAATTTAAAGAACAAACAAAACCTTATTTAGATAAAATCAAGGAACTTAATACATTATTAATGTCAGTGAATTCTCAAAATACAACAAAAGACAAAGGTATTGAAGTAGCTTTAAAATCTGCTAGAGAAATCATAGATAACATTTATACATTCTTAAAAAACTCACCTAACGTTAACTTATTAGAAGAAAAAATAACCAAGGCAAATGAATTATTTGATTCGCTTGTTCAATTTATTAATTCAGAGAATAAAACAAAAACATTAATATTTGATAAAGTCTTAGAAGTCAATAATAAATTTAAAGAAATTGAAAATTCTACAAATATGATTAAGAATTCAGAAACTTTATTAAGTATAAATTCAGATACAGTTATGGTAAAAGAAAAAACTGATATGAATAATACTTATGAAGTATCAATGGATTTAACTATTCATAAACTAAAAGAACAAGAAAATCAATCTTTAAAACTAAAACTTAACCAAGATGAAGAGAATATAACTATAACAGAGATAGATTATAATACTTGATCTGGTGAACAAAGCGATAATACAATTTCTTCTAATTCTCAAGGAGGAGAAACAACAGAAATTCCTCAAAATAATCCAATGTCTGTAACACCAGAAGATTCTGAAACTGAAGGAGATTCATATATGCCAAGAACTAATACTTCGGTTATTACAAAAAAAATTATATTTACTATAACAAATAATTCAAATCAATCTAAAACAATTAATTTAAAAGAAGTACTTTTAGGTGAAACAAAAATAGTTGATTTAACTCAAGTTACTAATTTTGTTATACCAGGTAAAACAGCAAACCCAGATAATACTTCATCTTCTGAACCTACTACTCAACCATCAGCTTCTTAGTAAAAAAACTTATACCCACCGGTATAAGTTTTTTTACTAAGATAAAAAAGAATCTTTTTCTATTTTGAATAAAACTCTAAGTTTCTTGATCTTTTTATTATTAATAAAAACAGAAGAAACAAAATAAATTGTGATGTAAATAATTAATACAGGAATAACATCATATTTATATCAACATCACTCTAAATAATTTACATTATTATCTTTTAACACTAAGGGTAATCAAGTTGTTGTTATTGTAATACCAATTACTAAAGAAATATAAGTAAAGTGATAAACCTTGTACTTTTTATATAAGGTTAATATAAAGCAAGGGATTAAAATAATTAAAGTAACAAACAAACTAATTAAAATTCTTAATAAAGGTGAAATGTTATAGTTAGGATTAATAAGAATTTTTCAAGGAATAATTCTTCCCGAAATCAATACAGTTGTTATTATAATGATTGAGGTATAAACATTAAAAAACAATGAATAATAATTTCGTTGTTTTTTAATGTTATTCATAATTATTTCTCATTTTAATTAATTTTAATAAAAATTCTTCGAGTGATATATTTGTAGTTTCTTGTTTTCCGTATAAACGATAAGAAATGGTATTTGTGTTTCTTTCTTTTTCACCAAGAATTACTTGGATTTTTGATTTTGAAGTCTGTGCATCACGAACTTTTTTACTCAATCTTTCTTCTCGTAAATCTATTTTAGACCTAAATTCATATTCAAATAGTGTTTGATTAATTTCTTTTGCATATTCAATGTCATCTTCATTGTTAGTGGCAGGGATTACAATAATTTGTTTAGGTGCAAGTCAAAACGGCAATACTCCCTTATATTGTTCAATTAAAATAGCAACAAATCGTTCATAAGTTCCAATTAAACCACGGTGAATTAAGACAGGTGTTTCTTCTTGACCATCTTTGTTTGTAAATGACATATTAAATTTCTTAGGGAGCAAGAAGTCTAATTGTAAAGTAGAAACAGTTATTTCATGACCTAATGCTGTTTGGATTTGAATATCCATTTTAGGTCCATAAAAAGCTGCTTCTCCAATTTTTTCTTCGTATTTAACTTCAAGTTCATTTAACACGTTTCTTAATTTAGATTCAGCTTCTAATCACATTTGATCATCTTTATAATATTTATCTTTATTTTCTGGGTCTCTTAAAGAAAGAGAAACATAATCTATTTTTATTTTAAAAATATCTAATGTTTCTTTAATTAATTGATACATAGATTTGAATTCTTGTTCAATTTGTTCTTTTGTTACAAATAAATGACCTTCTGTTAATAGCATTCCTCTAACACGCTCTAAACCAGTTAAAGCGCCGGATTTTTCATATCTATAAAGTTGAGATTGTTCACTATAACGGATTGGCAAGTCTCTATATGAACGCTTTTCTGTGTTATAACATAAGATATGATGCGGACAAGTCATAGGTCTAGGTATTAATCTTTCATTTTCAACTACTATTGGTTTGAACATATCATCTTTATAATGCTCTAAGTGTCCAGAAGTTTTATACAATTCTTCTTCACCAAAGTGCGGGGTTAAAACTTCTGTAAAACCAAATTTACGGTCTTTAGATAAAATTAACTTTTTAATTTCATTATGAATATACATTCCATCTTCTAATCAAAAAGGTAAACCTTGACCGCCTAGTTTATTAAAGGTAAATAATTTCATTTCTTTACCAATTTTTCTATGATCTCTTTCTTTACGGTCTTTTAAAATATCTAAATATGTATCTAGTTCTTCTTTTGTTTCTCAAGAAGTACCATAAATACGAGTTAATTGAATATTATCAGAATTACCCCTTCAATATGCACCAGCTAAATTTAATAACTTTATATTTTTTATTGATTTAGTATTTTCAATATGTCCACCAGCACATAAATCAGTAAAAATCACTTCTTTATTTAATGGATCAACAAGTGAGTAAAAAGTTATATTTTTACCTTGACTTTTTAACTCATCATATAATTCTTTTTTATATGGTTTATTATCAAATGAATATTTAGATTCATCTACCTGTATCATTTCAAGATTTCTAGAAGCAAATTTTTTCATTAATTTTTCTATTTTTAATAATTCTGTATCACTAATAGGGTTAGGGAATTCAAAATCATAGTAAAATCCTTCGTCTGTAGCTGGACCAAAACCTAGTTTTACACCAGGGTATAATTTTTCAACTGCTGCCCCTAATAAGTGACTTGTTGTATGATTTAATAATTTATTTGCTTTCATTTTTTCCTCCATTAAAACCCATTTTTGATAATAATGAATTTAAAATAGGTTGTGCAATAGATTTAGCTTTTAATGCACCTTCTTGTGCGATATTATCTACTTGTTCTAAAGTGTATTTGTATTTTTCTTGAATTTTTTCTAACAGATTTTTGACAGATAAAGCAACCGCTTCTTTAAATTCTTTATAATTTGCATCTTTAAATTTATTTTCTGTTTCTTTTAGTGATAAATCATTTAAAGCTGCATAAATATTTAATAAGTTTAAAATGCCTGGTTTATTTTCTGAAATATATACTCTATTTTCCGAATCTGTAACTGATTTAATAATTTTGTTATATGCAGAATTTGGATCTTCTAATAAATAGATAACTGATTTTTCAGAAGATTTTTCTGATTTAGACATTTTTTGTTCGGGGTTAGTTAATGATTTAATTCTTGCACCAACTTCAGGGATAAAACCATTAGGAATTTTAAAATTAGTTTTATAGTTCTTGTTAAAACGTTGTGCAATATTACGAGTTAATTCCAAATGTTGTTTTTGATCTTCTCCAATTGGTACTAAATCAGGGTTATATAATAAAATATCTGCTGCCATAAGGGTTGGATACATTAACAAACCAGTAGGAATTTTTTCTGTACCGTTATTTTGCTTTAATTTTTGAGACTTATCTTTGAATTGTGTCATTCTCGATAATTCACCTATGGTAGTTTCAGAAGCACACAACCACTGTAACATTGTATGTTCTACAACATCAGATTGATAAAATAAAATAGTTTTATTAGGGTTTAGTCCACAAGAAAGATACATTGCAATTATTGATTTACGTGCTTCATATAATTCTTTTGGATTAACCATTCCAGTTGTTAAAGCATGTAAATCAGCAACAAAAACTATTGATTCATATTCATCTTGTAATTTAATAAAACTTTTTATTGCACCTATATAGTTACCTAAGGTTAAGTTTCCTGTGGGTTTAATACCACTTAAAAAGCGTTTTTTCATATATCTCCTAGAAAGTTTTTATATTATATTACTTTTTATTTTGTTTTATTTTATAACTAATAAAAAATAAGCAATTAGCTTATTTAATTAATGAAGGTTTTTTAAAAATAATTTTATTCGGTAAATAATATTTATTGATTTGTATATCTATACATCTTAATAAAATATATAGTCCATAAAAAACAAATATTAAAATTATAAACACTAAAGTAAAACCAAATACCGATCAAGGTCATCTACTTAGTGGGCCAAGTGTTTTAATACCAGTTTGACCCAAGTAAAATCAATTAGAGTTTCATGCAATAGATATTTTTTTGTTATTGTTAGCAATAGCTTTTGTAATACCAAAAACAGTTCAATTTATAAAAAATATTAAAATAGTAGTTGATAATGCTAATAACATACCAATAAGTAGAGTTTTTATTGTTAATTTAGTTTGTTCAGGTTTTATTATATGAATAAATACTGGTACTATTAAAACATATCAATGGGCAATTAAGAAATCTCAAAAGATGATTGTGTCATAACCTACATCAACTCCCGCTTTTTCATATCTAATAGTTCCAGGTGTTAAGTTATTATAATTTCTATCTTGTTCAACTAATTCTTTAACATAACCTAAGTTAGCAAATAATAATGCAGCAATTGCTCCAATTATTGAAATAATACTGAAATATTTAATTCAGTGACTTTTCTTAAAAATAAATAAAAACCCCATAATAGTCATTGAAAGTCTACACAAATGTATTGGTATTAGTTCTCATTTTCAAGGATAATCAGTAGTAAACAACCAAATGCTTCTAGAAAAATTTAATAAAAGAGTAATTACTCCTACAATTTGTAATACTTGATCTAAATAAAGCTTTGCAAATAAATATTTTTTATCTTTATTTGCAAAAAACAAAGTAATTTTAGACTTATATACTCATAAAACTACAACTGATAATAAAATAATTGACAAAATAACATTGAATAATATTTTAGAATCATCAAATGAAATTTGATTAAATCTTCATGTAAAAAACCCCATATATACCTCTTTATGTAATTATATCAATTTATTTTATTTAAATATAAAAAGACCTTAATTACTTCAAGGTCTTTTGAACTTTTTCCATATAATCAATACTTGTTTTGTCACTTAAACCTTCTAGTGATTCTAAGATCTTTTTAGTTTCTTTTCTAGATATATCAGGAATTATAAATTTTAATAATAGTTTTAAATCACCACTACCATATTTTGATTTTATACCTTTTCCGATTATTTTAATAATTTGTCCAGATTCATAATTTTTACTTAATTTAATTTTAAACTCACCATAAGGTCCAGGAACAAGAACTTCTTTTTCTTGCATAATATCAAAAACAGAAACAGGGTAATCTAAATATAAATCCATCCCATCCCTTTTGAAGAATTTATTTTCTTCAATATTAAATTCAATATATAAATCACCAGAAGGCCCAGAATTTTTACCAGGATTACCAAAACCTGCTAATTTAACTTGCATTCCTTCTTTTGCGCCTTGAGGGACAGGGATATTGATTGTTTTCAATACTTTTTCATGTCCTTTACCTTTACAAATAGAACATGATTTTTGTATTATTTTACCTTTACCTGAACAAGTTCTACATGTGGTTTCTTGTTGAACTCTACCAAAAATACTATTAACAGTTTGATATACCACACCACTTCCATGACAATTAGAACAATTTATAATGTCTGATGAACTTTGTGCTCCACTTCCACCGCAATTTAAACAACTTTCATGTTTATACATTTTTTCTTGGATAGTATCACCATATAACATTTGCTTAAATGAAATCTTTTTATAATATTTTAAATCATCACCTCTTCTTGGTGCATTTTTCTTATGTGAATTTGAAGAACCAAAACCACCAAACCCACTAAAGAAATCTTTGAATATATCTCCAAAACCACCAAAACCACTTTCTCCAGAAAAACCATGATTTCCAAAGCCATTAGCACCTTGATGACCGAAATTATCATAATTTGATCTCTTGTTAGAATCGGATAAAACTTCATAAGCTTCATTTAATTCTTGCATTTTGGCATCACTAGTTCCATCTTTTAATTTATCTGGGTGATATTTTTTAGCTAGATTTCTATATGCTGTTTTTATTTCTTTTTCTGTAGCTGTTTTAGATACTCCTAAAACCTCATAATAATCTCTTTTATTACTCATAGAATTATTTTAGCACATTTTAGTTTAAATTGCTAAATAAAAGGATATAAAAAAAGCACCTTCCTATTTTCACCTTTAGGCTATCGTTGGCGTAAAGAGGCTTAACTACTGAGTTCGGAATGGTATCAGGTGATCCCTCTTGCTATTGGCACTGATAATATAATACACTAAAAATTTAAAAACAAAAATAATTTATAAAAATTAATTTTTTATTTTTTTGTAAATTTTTTTTGTAATATTGTAAAATAAATAAATATATTTTTAAAATAAATCAAAGGATTATAATGCGTAAAATTGTTAGATTAAAAAATAAAATGATAGCAGAAAAAAGAGCTAAAAAACTTTCTAAAGAACATGCTAGAAATTTAAGAAGACAAGAAAGATTAGCTTCTGCTTAATAATTAAAGCCATTTCGTTGGCTTTTTTATTTATTATTTATTTAAAAGAGGTTATATGAAAGTAATTAGTTTGTTTTCGGGTGCAGGGGGAATGGATCTAGGTTTTATAAAATCTGGTTTTAAAATAATTTGAGCAAATGATTCTGATGAAGATGCTGTAAATACATATAAAACAAATATTGGTAATCATATTGTGAAAGAAGATATAACAAAAATCAAAAGTGAATCAATACCGGGTAAGATAAATGAAATTGATGTTATTATAGGTGGTTTCCCTTGTCAAGGTTTTTCTATAGCAAATAAAAATAGAAGTATAGATGATCAAAGAAATTTCTTGTATAAAGAAATGTTAAGAATAATAAAAGATAAACAACCAAAATTTTTTGTAGCAGAAAATGTTAAAGGATTATTAAATATTGAAAAAGGTAAAGTTATAGAATTAATAATTAACGATTTTAAGAAAATAGGTTATAAAGTTGATTATAAACTTTTAAATGCAGCTAATTATGGTGTCCCTCAATTAAGAGAACGTGTAATAATTATAGGTAATAGATTAGGTTTAGAAAATAATTTTCCAGATGAAGAATATGCAGATTTATTTCCTGGTGAAAAAAACTATAATAATTTGAATCCTAAATATGTTAATAGTAAGTATAAACCTTATAAAACCGTTGAAGATACAATTTCTTTTTTAAAAGATATAGAAACAGTCAACAATGCAAATGATTTTATTGTGCATAAAAAAGAAAAAATTTATAACCATATTGCAAATATGTCTGTTAAAGATAAATTTTGAGGCAGAAAATATAATGTAAATCAAAGTGAAATTTGTGATTATTTAAAATTATGAAGAGATAAAAAAGGTTTAACAACAAGAGAAATTGACAATCACTTTGGTTATAAACATACAGCGGGGCATTGATTTAGAAAAGATAATAAATCAGGTAGTATACCAAATCCGAAAGATTGATGAGAATTAAAAAAACTTTTAGGATTTGATGATAAGTATGATGAAGCAGTGACGGTTTATGAAGAAAAAAGCATTAAATTTGAGCAATCATTAAGAATAACAAATTGAAATAGAGCAAGTGACACTATAACAGCAACTATACCTGAAATTCATATTAATAAAATGAGGAGACTATCTGTAAGAGAGTGTGCTTTACTTCAAACATTCCCCAATAATTTTATTTTTACAGGAAATTTATCTTCAATGTATAGGCAAATCGGGAATGCAGTCCCCCCGTTGTTAGCAGAAAAGATAGCATTAAAAATTAAGGAAAAATTAGAGGTTTATAATGAAAAATAACTTAGAGAAGAAAGTAAGCTTAAATGACCTTAAGAAAATAGAAAAACTTGAATTAAAATATTTAAATAAGTATTATCATTTTTTAAAGTTCGCAGAAGATGAAATGTTTGAAGGTTTTAAAACAAAAGAAGATATTAAAGATGATTGATTAGGATTATATGGAACAAATGAAGGCAAAGGAATAAGTGATTTTTCTGTTGGAGCAGAAAGAATTATTTATTCATTATTAAATGGAAAAGGTATTGGTCAACCAAATTCAAGTCCAGTGGGTTCAGATTTATTTTTTGAAGTAGAAGACGCATATATTCACATTGATTTAAAAACAGTGCAAGAGGAAAATATAGGTGATTTCACAACAAGTATTTTTGTAGGAAAAAATCAAAATAGTTATAAAGGTGAGATAGTTTTATCAAATAATGAAAAAAGGATTTATATACCTTCATTACCTTATTTTTATACAAAATCAAATGGAAAAACAAAATTATGTTTAACTTTTTTCATAAGTATTTTATACAACAGGGAAACACTAGAAATATTGGTTATAGCAATCCAATGTATGCCAAACGGGTTGCTAGAATCTCATTATGGTTCGAGGGTTTTAAAAGCAGGAAAGAATTTAGATAAAGCTAGATTCAATATTAAAAATGTAAATAAGTTTGAATTAATAGAAAACCAACCATCTAGAATAAAAGTTGTTTATTTTAATGATGCTATGAGTTCAAAATTAAAAGATAAATTGAAAATATTTGATGAATTTTATTATAAAGAAAATAATCTTTAATTTATAATTTAATTTACAAGATATGGAGGTGCAATGTCTTATCAAACTTTGTATAGAAAATATAGACCTAAAACATTTGATGATGTTATTGGACAAAAACACATTGTACAAACCCTAAAAAATGTTTTAATAAATCAAAAAATAAGTCATGCTTATTTATTTGCAGGCCCTAAAGGAACAGGGAAAACTTCAGTTGCTAAAATATTTGCAAATGTATTGAATTGCAATCATAACAATGAGTTAACAAAGTCATGTATAAATTGTTTAAACAATTACAATACTAATTTTGATATTATAGAAATGGATGCAGCTTCTAATAATGGTGTAGATGAAATAAGAGTTCTAAAGGAAAAAGTAGAACAAGTTCCAATTCAAAGTAAATATAAAATTTATATAATTGATGAAGTTCATATGCTTACAAAAAGTGCTTTTAATGCTTTATTAAAAACTTTAGAAGAACCACCCAAACACATTATTTTTATTTTAGCAACCACTGACCCGCAAAAAATTCCTTTAACCATACTTTCTAGAGTTCAAAGATTTAATTTTCAAAGAGTTTCGATACCTGAAATAGTAAATCACCTTAAATTTATTTTAAATAAAGAACAGATTAATTATCAAGACAATGCACTTAGAAGCATTGCTTATTTATCTTCTGGTGGTTTAAGAGATGCATTATCACTATTAGAACAAGTTTCTTCTTTTAATAATCACAATATAACAGAAGAAAGTATTAATGAAATTTTTGGTATTCTAAGAAATGGATCTTTAATTAAAATAATTAACTTAATATACGAAAATAATTTAGATGAATTAATAGAAAATCTGTATACATTAGAAAGGAATGGAATAGATCCAAAGCAATTTGTTATTTCACTTTTAAATATCATTAAAGAGTGAATTTTATATAGAAAAACAAAAAACAAGACTTTTTTAAATTTATTAAATGAAGAAGAAATAGAAAAGATTAAATTAACAAGTAATTTATCAATTCAACTCTCAAAAGAGTTTTATGATATTTTAACCAAAATTCAAAGAACAGAAATACCATTTAATTTAATTGAATTAGGCTTAATCAAATGTTTAAAAATTGAAAATAAAGATAGTAATAAAATAAATAAAGAAACTACAATGACTTCATTTAAAAAAGAAAAACAAGAACCAATTATACAAAATCAAAAAACATTTTTAGGTGATGAATTTTTAGAAACAAAATTATTTTCAAAAAGTAAACAAAGTAATATTTTGGTAAAAGAAGAATCTAAAATTATTAATAATTTTGATAATATTCAAAAACCCACATTTAATTTTATTGATGAAATAATAGATAAAAATCATCACAAGGAATTTTTTAGTGATGAACAATACCAATGAAAAGGTCTTGATGATAATAAATACTCTCTTGAAATTACAAATTGAGCACTTGAAGATGCTCAAAATAGAAAAAAAACAGAACAATATAAAAAGAAATTTAATGATTTTGCATTTAATAATAATTTTGATGAATACAAACAATACATTGATTGACTTTCACAAACAGAAATAAAATTTGCATGTGATAGAGCAATTATATTTTATGTCTCTGACTTAAATTTAAAAGAGAAGTTAAAAGAAATTAGATATTTAAAAAGCTGACAAGATTTTATAGTTGAAGTATTTGGTGGAGAATATAAATGATTATTTTTCTTTTCCGATGATTATTTTGTAAATTCAAATAAAATTTTAAAGGATAAAAATCATATAGATTTTCCGAAAAAAATTAATGAACCTGTTTTGTTAACTACTTTGATACCAGATTCAAAAGAAGAAATAATCAAAACAAAAAAACATACTTATTTTAAAGCATGAAAGAAAGATTAAAATATTAAGAAATAGAGGAGTGAATATGAATCCAGAATTAATTAAAAGATTAAAAAATATGCAACAAGAAATGGAAAAAAAACAAAATGAATTAAATGATAAAGAATTTGTTGTTGAAAAACAAGGTATTACAATTTCTGCAAAAGGTGATATGTCTATTCAAAAAATAACAATAGATGAAGCATTAGTAGACCCAGATGACATTGAATTATTAGAAGACTTAATAGTTGTTTCATTTAATGAATTAATAGATAATATAAAAGAAGCACAAAATGAAATAGCACCAAAAGATATGCCAGGTGGGTTCCCTTTCTAGATGTTTAAATCACAAGAAATAAGCGAATTATTATTAAAAATATCGAAAATACCTGGTTTTTCAAAAAAATCAGCAGAAAAATTTATGTATTGAGTCTTTGAAAAAGATTCTCTAACATTGAACTTATTATTTAATGAAATTCAAAGAATAAAAGAAGAAACTAAATTCTGTACAAAGTGTTCGTTTTTTCTAGATAAGAATAACAATTGTGAAATATGTAATGATAAATCAAGGAAAAATGTTTTATTAGTGTTAGAAAATTTAACTATTTTAAATAAAATAGAAAAGTCAAATATTTTCAATGGTAAGTATTTTATTTTTGAAAAAAAGATTAAATCTAATACTGATTACCAAAATAATTTAGATTATATTAATGACTTTGTTAAATATTCAAAGGAATTTGATGAAGTTATTCTAGGAATTTCTCCAACATTAGAAGGTGAAATTCTTAATAATATCTTAAAAGATATACTAAAAACAAACAGTATTAAAGTTTCTCATTTAGCAATTGGGGTACCACTTGGTGCTTCAGTTGATTATATAGATGAAACAACTTTGAAAATGTCTATAAAGAATAGACAAACAGATTAAGGAGCATTTATGTTTATAACATTTGAGGGTCTAGATGGAAGTGGTAAAACTACAATCCTAAATGAATTTATCAATTATTTAAAAAACAATCTGCCTAATATTCCATATATTGCAACAAGAGAACCGGGTGGGAAAAATTTAAAAGAAGCTGAAAGAATAAGAGAGATAATCTTGGATAAATCAAGTGACTTATCACCTGTTGCAGAAGCTATGTTATATTCTACAAGTCGAAGAATACACTTAGAAAAAGTTATTTGACCATCACTTAAAGAAAATAAAATGGTCTTATGTGATAGATATATTGATAGTTTTTATGCATATCAAGGTTTTGCTAGAGGATTGGGTTATGATTTTGTTAAAACATTAACTAATTTAATTATTGATAATGCAATTCCAGATATTACAATTTTCTTTGATATTACACCAGAAAAAAGCAAGGAAAGAAGAGATAAAACTCGTTTAATGGAAGACCGTTTAGAACTAGAAAAAATGGATTTTCATCAGAAAGTATATGATGGTTATAAACGGTTAATTAAAGAAGACCCAGAACGCTTTTTAATTGTAGATGGTTCACAAAGTGCTGCAGTTGTGTGCGCTGAAGTAGTGTCTAAGTTATATAAAAATCCAAAATTTATCAAATTTATAGAGCAATATAAATAAATGCAACAAGTATTAGAAAAAATAAAAGAATTAAAAAATAATAAAAAGTTATCGCATTTTTATATCTTTAATTTTAAAGAAAAAAATGAAGATGACTTTTTATTAAGTTTAATCAATATATTATATGATAAAAAATTAGACAATAACACTGAGTTGAATAACATTAGTTCAAATATTATTTTAATAGACGGAACATCTAAAGTAATTAAAAAAGAAGAAGTCGAAACATCTTTTTATAATTCTATAATGTTATCAAATAGTAATTTAGTTTTAATTATTATCAAAAATATAGAAAATGCAACAGTGAACACTTTAAATAGTTTTTTAAAATTTATAGAAGAACCAAGTCCAAATATATTGATTGTTAGTACAACCCAAAAAATAAACAAGATTCTACCTACAATAATTTCAAGAGCACAAGTTATTAACATTAATACAAAAAAAGAAACAAACAATAATTGAACTAATATTCATTATTCAATAACTAAACAAAAAGATGTTCCAGAAGATATATTAAGAACAAATGAAAAAATATTCAACAAATTTTCAGAACTATTTATAAATCACTTCCAAAAATTAAACCTAAATTCTTGTATAGAATTAACTTATTATATTAAGACAAACATAAATAAAAAAGATGATTTTTTATTATTAACATTAATTTATTTATCTAACGTTTCTAATGTATTTTTTAGCCAAATAAAAGAAATGCAAGAGCTAAAAATAATTTTACACAATGATAAATCAATGGACCATTATCAAAAGTTTTGTGAATTACTTTATGATTTTTTTGACAAAATTTCAAACTATAATTTAGATTTTCAAATACAAAAAATAAGTTGATTAATAAAATTTACGGAGATGTATGAGTAAGTTATATATAGTTGGTACTCCAATAGGTAATTTAAAAGATATAACATTAAGAGCTTTAGAAACTTTAAGTACTGTTAATATAATTGCTTGCGAAGATACTAGAGTTACATATAAATTATTAGATAAGTATGATATTAAAAACAAGAAATTAATAACAAATAATGTGCAAACAGAGAAAAAAACAAGTAACATTATTTTAAAATATCTTTTAGAAGGACAAACTGTTGCACTAGTTTCTGATGCAGGAATGCCATTAATTTCAGATCCAGGTTTTGATATTTTAAATTTAGCTAAAGAAAATAATATTGATATTGAAGTTATACCAGGTGTTTCTGCATCTACAATGGCATTTACTGGTTCAGGTTTTTCAAATACTTTTTCATTTTTGGGTTTTATGAAGGATAAAACAATTCAAAGAAAAAATGAATTATCAAGTCTAACAATAGGTACTTATATTTATTTTGTATCACCTCATAAATTAATTAATACACTAAATGATATTTATGAAGTATTTGGGAATAATGTTAAACTATGTCTAGCTAAAGAATTAACTAAATTATATGAAAAATGATATTTTGGAACCCCAGAAAGTATTATAAACGAATTGGATTCAAATAGTATTAAGGGTGAGTATACTTTAGTTTTAAATATCCCAAAAATTAAACATGTTAAAATTAATAAATATGAAAAAAACAAAAGACCCGAATAGGTCTTTTTCTTAATCTTGTTTAGCTTTGTTAACAAATTGATCTAAACGTGAGTGTTTTCTAGCACCTTTGTTTGTATGGAAAACACCTTTTGAAACTGCTTTAGCAATAACTTTATGAGCTTGAGCAACTAATACTTGTGCTTTTTCATCTTTTGCTAAAACTGCTTCTCTAGCTTTACGAATAGCAGTTTTTACACGAGATTTCATTGCTGAATTTTTTACACGTGCAGCTTCCATTTTTGCTATACTTTTAATTTTAGATTTAATATTAGCCATATTAACCTCCCTTTTTCTATGTTGAAAAATCTTGTATATTATAATATTTTTTTTAGAAAAATAAATTATTTATAATTCTTAATTATTGAATATAATTTAATCATATCAGCTGATAGCTATGTTATTAATTTAATGTAGAGGAAAGTCCGTGCTAGCACCAACTGAGATGTTGGTAGTGTTTGTGTTAAACCTAATAAGTTTAAGCTTAGACGACTAGTGCCACAGAGACGAGTAAAGTGAAACGCGGTAAACTCCACAAGCTAGAAACCCAAATTTGGTAGGGGAACCAAAACGCGAGAAATGAATTAAGTTTTGGAACATTTTCAATGTTAGATAAATTATCAGCACCTATTTATAGGAACAGAACACGGCTTATGATATAAATACTATTCTAACGAATAGTATTTTTTATTTTTTATAATATAATGTTTTAATAATTAAAATATAAAATTTTGTAGAATTATTTATAAATTCGAATACAAGGGAAAAATGGAAAAATTGAAAAATTTCTTTACATTAAAAAATATTAAAAAAATCACTGTATTAATTATTTCAACAATAATTTTTATTTTTTCAATAATTATTGTTTCATTAAAAATAAACAATAACTTTAGACCGGCTTTTTTTAATTACAAGTCTTATATAGCACCTTCAAATGAAGATATACTGAATAAAAATTTTGAATATAAAACATTCAATGAAATTAATGAATTTACTATTGCTTTAAATAATAATAAAGCAGTTGGTGGTATAGGAAGTGATTTTCAAGCAGCAAGTTTAATTCAAAAAAACTTGATAAGAAAAATTGATTTTAAAAAATTATTAAAAATTGATAAAGAAATAAAATCAAAAGAAGAATTAAAAACTATATTATCTAGGATATATACTCCAATAGTATTTAAACATCTAGAAAGTTATGACGGTCATTTAGGTTATGAAAAAGATGGAACTATCAAACATTTATGAGAATATTTTGTTCCTTATTATGCTCAAGATGGTGTTGTAGCTTATAATACCTGAAACAAAACAGGTCAAAATTATAAGAAGGTTATTACAGAACAAGATTTAATAGAAAATAAAAAGCGTTTAACTTCACAAAGTCAAAATGATGAATTCAAAAAATACTTAAAAGATAATTCCTTATACAATATTTTAAATGTAGTAAAAGAATTTGATTATAAAAATTTAGTTATAACAGATGCTGTTAGAGTTAACATGCTATATGGTTCATCATTTAACTTAAATAATGAATATAATCCAGAAAACCATACAGGAGTTGTTACTGACAATAACTTTCAACAACACATTAATAGTTTTGTTAAACTAATAAATGAATCAACTCAATCAGATTTAACAAAAAGTAAAAATATATCATTTAATGGTGATGGTCAAGGAATAATAGCATCATTGTTAGATCCTAATAGAGTTGATGTGAATGTAGCTATAATTTATAATGGTGATGCATTAGATGCTTATTATTCAGAAGGAAATGGTTTTAACATTAAAGATCCACAAACAAATGAAACTATTGAATTACCTGATGGAAGTGTTGAAGTAATTAAATTTAATGAGAATATTTTGTTAGTAGATGGTTTGGTTATAGCAAACGAGATTTCTGAATCTACAAGAGATATTTTATATAATGATTTAACTGAATCTATTTTTAAAAACTTAGGTTATTTATATAATAATAAAAATATAAAACACACATTATTAAAAATATATGATGAGTATTTAATAGATGTTTTAAGAGAAAAAATAGTTAAAGAATTTGTTAATGATTTTTCTGATGGAGTTCTTGAATTTAATGAATTTAAATCTAAATTATTAAAATTATATGAAAAAACAATTAGTGAGACTTTAAAAGATGATGATTTAAATTTATTTAGACAATTCACAGAAGATGAAATTTTAACTAATGATAAACTTAAATTGGTATTTAGTAATATTTTGAACATATCTTTAGATAATATAGAAGAATTAAAAGCAAAAACTTCATTTTTACTTTCACATATAGATTTTGCAAACGAATCATTTGAAAAAAGATTAAATGAAGATTATCCAAATTTAGTAAATTTTGATTTTATTAATTATACTCCTGCTAATATAGTTGATTATAGTATAGTTAGAAGAAACTATTTTATAAATGATGATAATACATACGATTTAAAAGCTATTGATATTTATGAAATAACAGATAAAAAGAAAACAATTAATCATAAAAATATTTCTGGTGTTAATGATAAATTACAATCACTATTAGATACTTATTATTTTTCAACCATAAAAAGATAAGAGGAAATTATGAAAAAAACAACTAAAAAATTATATTTATTACTAGGTTCTATGTCACTTGTTGCTTTACCTTTGACAATAATATCATGCAAAAAAAATGGAATAAATGACAATGAAACTAAAGAAACTAATTTTGTTATTAATGAAATAAAAAAACAACAAAATGATAATTCAATTAATTTATCGATTTCTTTTAGTAAGTTTTCAAAAGAAACAGTTCAAAAAGTAGAACTTGGTTACCAAAAAGAAAACGATTCTATTATCCAGAATGTAGAACTAAATAATGTAACTTTATCTAATGGAATTATCTTTGTGTTAAATAACTTAGAAACTAACATTAAATATAAGTTAATTTCTTTATTTATTGATGGATTTAACATAACAGACCTGAATTATGAATTTATACTCGAAAATAAAATAAATAATGTGCCTTCTGAACCAGAAAAACCAATAGAAAATCCCACTGAAAATCCAGGGTCAGGTGACATAGATGCAGGTGGCAATCAACCTCTACCGAAACCAGAACCTCAACCAGGTCATAATCCAGGTTCATCTGAACCAAATCTTCCAGAAAATACTCCAGATAGAAAACATCAAGAAATGGAGTTTTTATTACCAAAATTAAATAAACTTGATGTAAATACCCCTATTACAAACCCAGGAAATATTTCAAATCCTAAAACAGTTTTCGATCACACAGAATTCCCTAAGGAAATAGTATTAGAAAAAAATACACATAATGATAATTTAATTGAAAACTACTTTAGAAATGAAATGAAGAAAGTCTTGCAATACATTATAGGTCAAGGTACAGATACACCTGATATTCCAAGATGATTCAATATTTATAGCACACAAGAAGAACGACCTGATTTTTATTCTTATATCCCCGACTTAATAGTAAGATTAAAAGAAAATGATAATTTATATTCTTATAATCATTCAATATTCCCATCGCTTGTTCAGGATAATGAATTAACGATCAAAGAAAATAAACTAGTTTGACAAAAGAATTTAACTAATTTCTTAAATAAAGATTTTTCAAAAAGAAAAATTAGATTTACTTTAGAAAAACAAAAACCAACAACATTCTTTTTAAGTGGTATAGCAAAAACACCAATATTTGTTGATATTGATTTAGAAAGTTTATTAAATTCAGAAAATAAAACACTTACTGAAAGAATAGAAAATTCTAATTATTCATTTAGTGCAACTATTATAGATAGTCAAATTAAAGTTGAATTTACAAATAACGAAAACAAAGAATTTTCATTTGATTTTGCAGACAATCAAACTAAAGATGTGTTTTCAAAATTTGGTATTACAACAGAAATTTCATACCTAACCAAAGAGGAAAATAATGAACTATTCACAATTAGTTCAAAACCTTTCATTAATGATTCTCATGCTAAATTAACAACTAATCAAAATTTTTACTCAGATGAAAATAATTTAAAAGCATATAGTGGTTTAAGAGTTTTACCAAAAGATACAAATAGTTTTTTTGATAAAATCAGACAAAGAGTTTTTGTTGTTGGTGGAGGAACATCAACAATGGTGTCAAAAGTAAAGCCAAGCGATCCAAATAGTACCTTATATTATTTCATTACAAATAGACACGTTTCTGATATCTTAGAAACAAGATGAAATGATCCAAGAGTCTTAAATAAAGTTTTAATCCCAGATTTTTCAGATGAAAAAATAAGAAATAGCGCAAGTGATATTTCTGTAGATGTTCAGAAAAATTGATTTGAATTTAACTTCTGACAAGCAAAAGATCAAACTAGAAGAAATGGAACAATTGATAATAATCGTAATTTTAAAGATGCTGATATATCAATTAATATAATTGATATTAAACCAATTTTAGACAAAGCAATTGCAGAAAATAATACAAAAATTATTAATTACTTCCAAAATTGAAATAACTTAGAAACTCTTAAATTAAGCAAAAAAACTAAATATCTAGAAAAAGATAATTATGTCAAGTTTTATCTTTCAAGTTTCCCTCAAGACCCACATGCTGGTTTTTCTGGAAGAAGATATAGAGAACACATAATTAATAAACTAGAAGATATTAGACCAAGTGATCAAGCAAGAGAATTTGCCACATATGGAAACTTCAGATCATTCTTTATAAAAGATAAGGAAGGTTTTGGTATTAAATATGATTTAATATCTGGCGGTTCAGGTAGTGTTGTATATGATGAAGAATTTAATATGGTTGCTTTATTTATGCAAAACTTAGGTGATGATGAATATGGTTTTGGTTTATTATCTTCATTAGATTATGATTATTTTGGATATGAAACAAATAATAATCCAAATTCATTTAAGAAAAAACTTGAAGAAAAAATAAAAGAAAATCCAAACAAATTTGAGTTAATAGAATTGTAGAATCTTTATAATAAAATTTAAAACTTGGTTTATACAACCAAGTTTTAAATTAATTTTGCTGCCTCTTTGTCTAATATAAATGTAACATCTGAATGAGTTTGTAAAAAACTAGCAGGTACATTAGAAGTTATAGTTCCTTTAATAGCATCATATATTGCTTGTGCTTTAGAAGAACCATTTGCTAATAAAATAATTTTTTTAGCTTCTAAAATAGTTCCCACACCCATAGAAATAGCAGTTTTAGGAACATTATTAATACTATTAAAATAAATTTTGTTTGACTGTATAGTACTTTCGGTTAAGCTAACTTCTTTAGTTCTATCAGTTAATAAAGAACCAGGTTCATTAAATGCTATATGACCATTTGTACCAATACCTAAAATCATTAAATCTATTCCGCCTTTTTCTTTGATTAGGTTTTCATAATTTTGTGCATTTTGTTGTATATTACCTATTCCGTTTGGTAAATGAATATTCTCTCTTTTAATATTAATATGATTAAATAAGTTTTGATCCATAAAGTAGTGATATGAACAAGGGTTTTTAGGTTGTATACCAACGTATTCATCTAAATTAAAAGATACTACATTTTCAAAAGAAATTTGATTTTTTTGATATTTTTGAATTAACTTTTTATAAGTTTTAATTGGTGAATTACCTGTAGCAAAGCAAATTTTAATGCTTGGATTTTTCTGTATTTGACTAGTTATTAAATCAGCTGCAAAATCTGCTAATAAATCATCATTATCTTTTATTATTATATTCATAATTTATCCTATCTTATTAAATTACCATTAATATAAACATTTTTAATTTTAAGATTTTTAGTATCCAAAAGAACTATATCAGCAAAGTAATTTGGACTAATAACTCCTATTTCATTTTCTAGTTTTAAGTACTTAGCAGAATTATATGAAGTTAATTTCACTGCATTTTGCATTGATACACCTATTTTAATTAAGTTTTTAAATGCATCATGAATAGTTATTCCTGAACCAGCTATTGTATTAGTTCCTTTTAGAACAATTTTTAGTTTGTTTTTAGTTACAGGGATATCTCCGGATATACTGTCTCCATTTTTTGTGTAGGCGGGTTTTATTGCATCTGATATAGCTATTATTTTGTCATAACCTTTATTTAAAAAAGTTAATTCCAATGATTCTTTTGAAACATGCAATAAATCAATAATCAATTCAGCATAACTATTATTATTTAAAAATGAACTTTGTAATAATCCTGGGTTTCTTGAATCTATTCCGCTCATAGCATTTCATAAATGACAAACAGAAAAACAACCATTTTCAAAAAATTTATCACATACTTTTAAACTAGCATTTGTATGTCCTATTGATCCAATGATATTTAATTTATTTTGTAGATATTTAAATGTTTGTATATTAACCATCAAAGGATCAAAAGAAATTTTTTTAAGTTGTTTTAAACTAGCACTATATAAAGTATTTATTTTTTGGGCATTAGATTTTTGTAAATATTCAGGTTTGTGAGCGCCTTTTTTACTTAATCCTATAAAAGGTCCTTCAATATGAATACCTAAATTTTTTGAAACTCAAACTTCATTATTTGCTATTTCTCTCAACGATTTAAGGATTACTTTTCAGTTATTTGTCATTGCAGTTGGCATAAAAGATGTTGTTCCATGTTTAGCTAGATATTTTGAAATATTTTTAACTGCTTTAGTTCCTTCCATCACATCATATCCTTTAAAACCATGGATATGAGTATCAATAAAACCAGGCACAGCAATAGCATTTGCTTTATTGTTATTTCTTATTATCTGGGTTATTTTATCATCTTGGATGTATATATCTGCACATTCTATAATTTCATTATAATTTATAATTTTGACATTTTTAATAATATTCATTATTCAATTAATTCCCTTAGATTATAATTATACTTTTTTAGTAACTTTTGTGCTGTTATTTTGTCAACTTTTTTTAAATACATAACAGCACTAAGTTTAATATTTTGATTTCCTTCATTATATAAATTTAAAGCATCATTATAATTTAAGTTTGTTATTTCAGATAAAATTTGAATACTTCTTTTAACTAATTTTTCATTAATTGGAGTTAAATCAATCATATAATTGTTATATACTTTACCTAATTTAATTGCTGTCATGCTAGAAATTGTGTTTAAGACAATTTTTTGTAAAGTACCAGCTTTTAATCTAGTAGAACCGTCAATTATTTCACTTCCTGTGTTTCCATATAAAATAATATCTGTATTTTCAAAACAAATACCATCAGTTTGATTTGTTAATAAAGCTGTTTTAGCGTTTTTTTGTTTAGCATAAACAAAAAAACCATTCACATATTTTGTATTACCAGAAGCAGATAATCCAATAATTAAATCATTTTCGTTGATGTTATTATTTTGTGCATCAGCCATCCCTAAATTAAAATTATCTTCATATCCTTCTAGTGATTTTAATATAGCTTGGTATCCACCTGCCATACTATATTTAAATCAATTATCTTCCCCAAAAGTAGGAAGAATATCAAGTGCATCAACCATCCCTATTCTTCCGCTACTTCCAGCACCTACATAAAATATTCTTCCACCTTTTTTTATTGAATCAACGCATTTATTTACTACATTGATAATTTCATTACTCATATTTTTATAAGCAATATCTACATCAATAAGTGAATGGTCAAAGATATTAATTAATTCAGAGTCAGACAAAGTGTCTAATTTCTTATTTTGCATTATACCTCCTTGAATAAACTAATTTTATTATTAACTAACTTAAACAATAAAATATGCAAAAATATTGCATATTTTTAAATTAAAATAACATTTTTAGTTTTTTAGTAGAACTTTTTTGCATATATGTATTTTTTTCTATTATTAGTTTAACATTTATTATGTGTGGAAAACGCACAAGAAAGGTGTAGTGTTTTATAATGAACAAAATTAATATTTTTTTCAAAAACTTAATTTCTAAACTACATTGGTCTCAATATATTTACATTGCATTATGATTTTTATTTTCAGTAATGCTTGTGATATTAGTTGGATTATTAGGTGGTTTAAAAGTTGATGGACAAAATCTAACAAAAGTTGCACACTCAAATATTATTAGTATTTTCTCCTTCTTTTTCTTATTAGTATTTTTTGGTGCAATTATAACTACAGTTATTATTCATGGTTTTGTGATTAAGAAAGCAAAAATGAATTGAATTTCTAAATCAGGTGGTAAAAAATAATGCAAACTATAACAAAAAAATCAAACAATCTTACCTTCATGAAGAAAATGATGGAAAAATTAAGCAGAATAGGTGCTGCATTAATGTTTCCAATAGCTGTTTTACCAGTTGCTGCTATTTTATTGAGAATAGGAGCAGAAATACCAACTGAAACAGCTTTTGCAAAATTTGTGAATGCCTTGTTTTTAAAAACAGGTGGAGCAATTTTTGATAATTTACATATTTTATTTGCCATTGGTGTTTCTTTTGCTTTTACAAAAGATAAGCGAGGAGAATCAGCATTTGCTGGATTTATCTCGATTATTATAATGTCAAGTTTATTACCAACTTTAGTAGATATTTTATATGCTAAAGTAAATTTAGGTAATGGTGTTCAAGGTTTTTCAACCTTATTTGGTTCAAAATTTAATTCAGTTTTTGGATCAAATGTTTTAAATGGAATGATAATTGGTTCATTTATTGCATATGTTTATAACAGAACAACAAATGTGGAGTTACCTAAAGTATTAGGATTTTTCTCAGGAAAAAGATTAATTCCTGCTTTATCAATTATTGTAACAGTTTTATTTACAATTTTTTGAGCATTTATTTTCCCCTGAATAGCTTTTGTAATCTTTAAAATTTCTGAATCAATGTCTAGTGCAGTTGCTGCACAAGAAGGACAAATTTCGTTATCAGCAAGATTTACAAGAGCAGGAATTATGGGTGGTTATGGATTTATTAATCGTTTATTAATTCCTTTTGGTTTACATCATATTCCAAATAATATTTTCTGATTTCAACTTGGTACATGACCAAGTGAAATTAAAGCAGGCGAATCAGTTAATGGTGATATATTTATTTTCTTAAATGGAGTTGCTAAAAACAACCCAGGTGGAATTTTCCAATCAGGTTTCTTTCCAATGATGATGTTTGGATTACCAGCATTAGTTGGTGCATTTATATATAAATCTGAATCTAAAGAACAAAGAATAAAAGTTATTTCCTTATTTGGTTCAGCTGCCTTAATTAGTTTCTTAACAGGAATTACTGAACCTATTGAATTTGCTTTCTTATATATTTCTCCTCTTTTATTTATTGTTCATGCTATTCTTACAGGTATATTTGCATTTATAACCGGTGTAATGGGAATTCAATTAGGATTCGGATTTTCAGCAGGATTTATGGACTTTATTTTATCAATTCCTAAATCATTAAGAATTATTAACGAATCAGGATTTACAGGGGTTGCAAGAGTATTTGCAAATCCAGGTTGAATTATAGTAGTTGGTCTTGTTTGTGGTGTTGCTTATTTCTTTGCAGGAAGTTTTATTATTAAATACTTTGATTTATCTACACCAGGAAGAAAAAATGGAATTATTTTATCTGAAGAAGAAAAGAATTCTTTCATTTCAGAAGAAGTATTAAATTCTGGATTTTCAAATAAAGCAAGACAAATTGTTGCAGGATTTGGTGGTTGAGATAATATTGTAGAATTTAATAACTGTTCAACAAGACTAAGATACATTGTTAAAGATGGTTCTAAAGTAAATGAAGAAGAACTTAAAAAAGCAGGTGTATTTGGTGTTGTAAAAGTATCTGATACCTCATATCAAGCAATAATCGGTGTAGAAGCAGAATCTATGAATAATCAAATAGTTTCCAACAAAGGTTCTGATTTAGTTTAATGTCAAAAATCTACTATCAAGTAGATTTTTTTTGATTCAAATGTTTCATATTATTAAAATTTTATTAGATTAATTAATTGTATATTTCTAGGTTTAACCAAGAAATTTTTACAACTTTTCACTCCTTTTTTTAAAATATGAAAAAAACTTCAAAATTAAGGCTTACTGTAATCTTTTAAACATAAATTTTTAATAATTTTCTTTCTTTTTTTTTTTTTTTTTGATTATCATAAATTAGAGGTAAAAATTATGCAAAACAAAATTAAAGCACACAGTTTTTCTATTTTAAAATTCTTCGAATCTTTAGAAGAAGAATCAAAATTTCTAATACCTGAATATCAAAGACCTTATTCATGGAATTTAGAAAATATAACAACCTTTTTTACAGATTTATGAGAAGCTTATGAAAATGATGTTAAAAACAAAGATAATCTAGGTTATTTCATAGGAAATACTATTGTTTTTAAAAACAATATAGGTCAATTGGAAGTAGTAGATGGTCAACAAAGAATTACAACACTTTTACTTTTATTTAGATCTATTTATTTTTTATTAGATAGTCCAGAAACTAAGTTATATGAAACAGAAGAAGTTAAAAATCTTAAAGAAAAACTTAAAAGAATATTATGAACCAAACAAAGCAGGTCAACTATATATGATAAATCCTCTTTTAAAATAGAAATCAGAGGTATAGATAATAAAAAAATTGATATCTTGAATGAAATATCTGAACAAGGCACTTGTTCAGATAAAGATAATATTTATTGTAAGAATTACAATGTTTTTATAAAACTAATTCAAGATACTTCTAAAAATAATCAAACTGGATTAATAGATTTTTATTATTATATATTAGAAGAAGTTAATATTTTAAAAATAGAAATAGATAATTTAGATACTGCTCTAACTGTCTTTCAAACAATAAATAACAGAGGATTACAATTATCAGATTCTGATATTTTTAAATCTACTATTTATAATTTAATTAATTCTGAACAAGAAAAAGAAGAATTTATAAATAATTGAAAAGAATTATCTACAGAAATAGAAGAAAACAACGAAACATTTGAAAGAATTCTAACTTATTATATGTTTTATTTAAGGTCCCAAGACAATGATATAAGTATAAGAACACCAGGTTTGAGAAGATATTTTATGCCATTATTTAAAAATAACAAAATACATTTCAATAAAATGCAAAGTGAGTTAAAACAAATTAATGACTTTTTTTCTGTTATTAATAAAAGAAATAAAATACAAGGACAAGAATGAACAGAAAACTTTGATGTCTTAAAGGAATTAGACATCATTAGTTCATATCCAAATGAGTTTTGAAAATATCCAGTAGTTTGTTATTATATGTATCATTTTAAAGATACTGATTTTATAACAAATTTTAGTGTTTTTCTTAAGAATTTATCAAGAAAATTATTACTTAAATACATTGAAATTCCCACATCAAATGCAATAAAAAGTAATGTGTTAAAGTTAAATAAAGATATTAAAAATCAACAACTATCTAATATAGATATTGAAATTTCTATAACTGATGATCAAATTAAAGAAAAAATAATCAATACACCAAATAATATAACAAGAATTATTCTAAAACTAATTGCATACAGTTCAAATAAACAAAATAAACTATTACCTCAGGATTGAGAAATAGAACATATAATTCCTCAAAGATGAACAAAAGAGAATCATATAGATAAAAATATTATTGAAATGATAGGTAATAAGTTACCATTAGAAAAAAAGATAAATGTCTTATCAAGTGATAATATACTTCAGTTTAAGTTTAATTATTATAAGAAATCTGAAATAGGTATTGTACATGATTTTATACAAGAAAATAATAACCTAAATAGTTGATATATAGAAAATGTCAAAGACAGAAGTAAAATTATTTCAGAATTTATCTATAATGAATTAACAAGTAAATTAGATATAAATAAAGGTGATAACTAATGAGAAAAACAAAAATATTTACAATTATTTTATTAATCATTTGGACTGTATTATATTATTTAATAGCAACAGATATATGACTAAGATTGGTCGGTTTAATTGAATCAAGTTTCTTAATTAATAATGATATTAAATGAATAAACTATTTATATGCTGCTTTAATAATATTGTGTATAGATATATTTTTTATGTTATTGATATTTACTATTATTCTTCGTAAGGAAGAAGATGAAAGTTGATACTTATGAACCTTTCTAATCATCTTTTCAATACCATTACTACCAATTTTAATAGTAATAGGAATAATAGTCGGAATGATTCTTGGATCTGGAAAAACAAAAAAAGAAAGAATATTAGAATTGAAAAAATCAATAAAAGATAAACAAGCAGAATTAGATAAATTAGAAAAATAATATAAAGAATTTAATCCAATCATTACACTTATTAATCAAGTGTAATGATTGGATTTTAATTATTAAGCTATTATTTATACTTCTTTTAATATAAATCAAGTTATAAGGAATTTAAGGTGTTATAATTAAATAAATAAAGGTAATTATGAAAAAAGTTTTAGTTCCAAAAGTTAGATTTAAAGGGTTTAGTAATAACTGGGAGCAAGATAACATAGGAGAAGTTTTTGAATTAACAAGAGGTGAAGTTTTATCTCAACGCAAAATAAGGAACAAAAAGATGGGTGAATATATTTATCCAGTCTTTTCTTCTCAAACATTAAATAATGGTCTTTTGGGATTTTATAATAATTTTTTATTTAAAAATAGTATAACCTGAACTACAGATGGAGCAAATGCTGGAACAGTTTTATACAGAGATGGTTTATTTTATGCTACAAATGTTTGTGGTGTTATGCTCCAAAAAACAAGTATAAAACCAAGTTCATATTTTGCACATG
>NZ_JNKA01000013.1 GCF_000701865.1 Mycoplasmopsis felis ATCC 23391
TATTGTTTTATTAATAAAATGTAAATCTATCCCTTTTTTTATAGTTAGTCCAGCAATTCTTTGATTTAGTGCATATGTATTATCTTTTGGAATAATAAATGTTTTTGCTAATGCTTTGCCATTAGGAATATCGCTTAATACTAAAGTAATAGTGTTTTTTGATAGTACTGAGAAGTTTTTAGAAACTTTTTTTATAGACATACCTTCTGATGATATAAATTTTGAATTAACCAAAATATATTCACCATGTTTACTAACAAAATTTTCATGTGCTCTACCATTTTTATATTCTATAAAATTAAGTAATCTCTCCTCTTTTCACTCTTCGCCAAACTCTTTAAATCTAACCCTTGGAACTAAAATTTTTTTCATAATTACCCTTATTTATTTTTAATAATTTAATTATAGCATTATAAAATTTATTGTTGTCTTATTATTAAATAGATAATTTAAATTATTTGATAATTAAGTTAATAATTTAAATAAGTTTATTGATACATATATAAAAAAATATAACTCCTATAATTAGAAGTTATATTAGAATTTATCTTGAGGAAGATAGATATAACCATCGATGCTTGTTACATCTGAAATAGAAATAAATGCATCTTGGTCAATCTTGCGCACATCTTTTATTAATCTATTAACTTGTCTAAATAAAGTAATAGATGTAACAATTTCAATGTGTTCAGAACTAAATCCACCACGACCATTGAATAATGTAATTCCTGTTACTATTTTTTTATCATCTCTTAATTTTATTGCTATTTCTTGCGAGTGTTTCATTGAATAAATTTCAACACGAACTAATTTAAATTTAGGATATAGTTTGTTTAAAACTATAATATAAACAATATTAGTTAAGATGGTTGCAATAAAATTAGGTGATAAATACAATTCAAAAGATCAAGCAAGTTTATAAATTTTTATTTGTTCTTCAGTTAGTGCATTATTTTTTGCTTGTTCACCAAAAGCTTTTTGTAATAATATTGAACCAGGTAATCATGAACCAACTAATACACCTATTAAAACAATTACTATATTCATATAACCAGAAATAGAACCAAATGATTTTTGCTTTGTATTAGCATATCATTCACCAATAATTCCTGTTACACCTGCTGTTCCACCAATGATTTGAATTATTGCAAAAATTCAAGCAAGTAAATATCCATAAATGATTGCAAATAAAAATAATGCTATGATATTCCCACCATCACTTCATGATAAAGGAATAATTGAACTAAGTGGTTTGTAATAGTCTTCTAATGATGTTTTAACTAAACTATTAGAAAAATCACCAATTAAATAAATGTTATTAACTCCAGGAATTAAACCGATTGAAAAGGCAACAACGGATGATACAACTAAGAAAAGAACAGTTAAATTAGAAAACATTTTACCTATTTTTTTATAACCAAAAATAAATATAGGAATACTTAAAATAATATATGCAATCCAGAAAACAAATTGGTCAATTAGATTTCTTAATTGAACACTGATTTGGTCTTCTTTGAATAAAACAACTAAAAATCTAGAGAAAGCTTGACCGAAAGCAGCTAATCCAAAGTTATAAATACCTACATTTTTAACTAAAAAAACAGAAATAACACCAAAAAATATGGCAGTAGAAATTGTTATAAGGATTAATTTTCATGTAGAGATATTTGAATATAATTTATTTAATTTTAAACCAAAATTAGCCATTTTTGTTCTTTTATAAATTGTATTCTTTTTAACTAATTTTGACTTTACTTCATCTGAACCAACTAACATTTGACTTAAGTCATTCATAAGTTGCTTGTTACTAAATTTAGATATAATATTTTTTTTTGTTCAATATCTTTGACTTCTTCAATGGTTGGATCAATATAATTATTTTGTTTTTCTTGCAAAATGACCCCCCTTATATTAATGTATTAAAAAATAAAAATAAACAAAACTCGTTTATTTGTTATATTTTACTATATAAAATGTTATTTATTGCTATTTTTTGTTTTTATTACTTAAAAAAATGAATAAATTATGTTATATTTCTATATTTACCATAAAATAAAATTATTTTTAAAGATTTAAGTTATTTAAATACTAAATAATAAATATAATATTAATTATGTTAAAAGTATATGTTTGTGGTCCTACAGTTTACAATTATGTTCATATAGGAAATTTACGTCCTATACTAACTATGGATTTAATTTTAAAAGCAGCAAGAAATTTAAATATTGATTTTCATTTTGTACATAATATAACTGATATAGACGATAAAATCATTAATAAATCAATTCAAGATAATAAAACAGAAAAAGAAATATCAACTTTCTTCACTAATCATTATTTAAATATTTTAAAAGATCTTAACATTGATACAATCTCTAAAATTGAATTAGTCACAGATAATATAGATTTAGTAACTGAATTTATCAATCAAATTTATCAAAATAATGATGCATACATAGTTGCTAATTCTGTTTATTTTGATGTTCTTAAAAATAAAGATAATTATGGAAATGTATCAAATCAAAAAATAGATAATATGATTTTTGAAAAAGAAAATGATTTTAAAAAATTTAAAGCTGATTTTGCTTTATGAAAAAATACTAATGTGGGAATTAAATATAACTCAAAATTTGGATTAGGTAGACCTGGTTGACATACAGAGTGTGCTGCATTGATAGCCAAAAATTTTAATAATCAAACAATAGATATCCATGGAGGAGGAATGGATTTAACTTTTCCTCATCATGAAAATGAAAATATTCAATATTTTAGTTTGTATAATAAACCTATAACTAAAACTTGATTGAGAACCGGACAAATAATGTTTCAAGAACAAAAAATGTCTAAATCATTAAATAATGTTATTTTAGCATCAGATTTTTTAAAAAAATATTCAGCAGATCATTTGAAATTTATTTTTTTGCTTAATAGTTTTACAAGCACCATAAATATAGATGATAATTTAATCAATAATATAGAAATAATAATAAAAAGATTAAAAAATATCTTTTTTACAAAAGAAATAAATGGTATTTCCGATGATATTTATAATATAGAAGAATATAAAAAAATAATGCAGTTTATTTTTGACAGAAGATTTTCAGATTTTAATAAATCAATAAATGATTTAATTAAAGAAATTAATAAAAATAGTCAAATTCATAATATTAGTTTGTTATTTAAAGTTTTTTTAGATCTTGGTTTTGATATAGCAAAATTTGATTATCAAGTTTATATTCCAAAATACAAACAATGAAAAGAATTTTTAAAGCAAAAAGATTATAAAAACGCTGATGTTTTAAGAGAAGAACTAATGAAACAAAACTTAATCTAAAAAAACACTTAAATTATGAAAAAAGAGGTTATAAAATATGAAAGAATTATTAATGTGTGGAAAAAATACCGTTATTGAGGCATATAATAACAATATAAAATTTAAAAAAATATATTTATCAAAAAAAGAGAATTTAAATTATTTTAAAAATTCTAAAATTAATATAGAGATAAAAGATTTAAATTTTTTAGACACATTAACCAATGAAAATCACCAAGGTTTCATTGGTATTGTTAATGGAATCCAATATCAAGATATTAATTTTTTATTAAAAAATAAACCTGAAAACATCTTAATCCTAGACCATATACAAGATCCACATAATTTAGGTGCAATTATAAGAACTGCTAATGCTGCAGGAATAAATAATATCATTTTACCTAAAGAAAAATGTGCTGATATAAATCCAACTGTTTTTAAAGTTTCTTCAGGTGGAACAATTAATATGAATTTTTATAAAGTAAATAGTTTATCAGCAACTATAACCAAACTTAAAAAAGAAAATTATTGAGTTTATGCAACTGTATTAAATAAAAAGTCAGTTTCACACACAAATATACAATACAACAAACCTACTGCAATAGTTTTAGGTAGTGAAGGAGATGGTGTATCAAAAAGCGTACTTTCAGTGTGTGATGAGTTTGTTTATATTAAACAAAAAGGAACTGTTCAGTCTCTTAATGTATCTGTAGCTACTGGAATTATTCTTTTTGATTTAATAAACAAAAATGATAAAAATTAAAAAAGATAAATTAACAAATGAAGCAAAAGAATTTCTATCTTTTGACATTGATAAAATTAAAACAAATAGAAATGAGATTTTATTTCGTTTTAATACAAAATACTTAGTAAGATTAAAACAATTAATTTTTAAAATACAAAGAATATATTTTAATAATGTTTTTGATTTTGATGAAATTTTAAATATTTCATATTTTGAAGTTTTAGAAATTTTAAAAACAGAAAGAGAACATAAAGTAATACCATATGAAAATTATTTTTGAAAAACATTAAAGTATAAAATATTAAATTACTTTAATGTTAATTATAATACCCAAAATAAATTTGAGACAAAAGTTTCATATAATCTCATAAATTTAAAAAAATTACAATCTAAAATTTACCAAGAAAATATTTCTGCAGAAAATTATAAGAACCTAGCGTATCAAAAAATAGAAAAATTGAAAACCTATTTAAATGATCAAGAACTCTGTTACATAGAATCTTATTTAAACAATTCAAAACCAAAAGAATATAATTTTTATTCAACATCAAAAATAAATGAAATATTACATAATATAAAAGAAAAATATAATAAATATATATAGTTATATTGTATTTTATTCAATTTATTTAGTATAATATAATAATATCTATAATTAATTTAAATGAAAGGTACTTATGAATAAAAAAATTGTAGCTTTTGCTAGTGACCATGCTGGTTTTAAACTTAAAGAAGAATTAAAAGAATATATTAAATCAAAAGGTTATGAACCAGTTGATTTAGGACCTAATACAGACACTGTTTCAGTGAGTTATGCAACTCAAGGAAATGAATTGGCAAATTATGTTAATGATAATAAACCTGATTTTGGGATTGCGGTTTGTGGAACAGGACTAGGTATTTCTTATGCTTTAAATAGACACAAACATATTAGAGCAGCAAGAGTTGTTTCAGTAGAAGATGCACATCTTGCTAAACAACACAATGATGCAAATGTTTTAGTTTTTGGTGGTCGTCAAATTAATATAGATGATGCAAAAAAAATTGTTGATGAATATATAAATACAGAATTTGAAGGTGGAAGACACCAGAGTAGAATTGAAGAATTGGATAAATAATAATGAGCGAAAAAAATGAATTAAAAGCAGTCTGACATATAACACTTGATAAAGAAAAAGATAAATGAAGAGTATATAGAGAAGGTGCAGAAAGAGCAACCATTACTTTTGATACTCAAAAAGAATGTATAGCATATGCAAAAGAATTAGCAAAGAAAAATAATGGAACTTATTATATTCACGGAGAAAACGGAAGAATCCGTGATGGAAAAGGTTATAAAGCTAAAAAATAAGACAAAAAACACAATATTTATAAGAAAATATTGTGTTTTTGTTATACGGATAATATATGAAAAAAAGAATACACTTTAAACGTTTATTTTTCTTCATTATACAATTTTTATTTTTAACAGGTATTTTTGCTTCTATTTCTAGCTTATTATATTTAATAAACATAAATTATATTTATTTGATTTTATCTTTATTTTACTTTATAAATACCATATTTGTTTTTTTTATTGGATTACAAAAAAGAAATTATGAAGCAAAACTGGGTTGATTATATATTATTACATTGTTTCCAGTTATAGGCCATGCTTTATTTTTTGGTTTCGGTTGAATATCTAAAAATAAATTAGAACTCAAAATCCAAAATGATTCGAAATACAAATTAAATACTTATATAAACTTAGGCTTAATTAATAAAGAAAATTGTTCAAATGAATTAATTAATTCTTTATCTTTGATTCATCAAACTACTGTCAAAAGTTCTGAATATGAATTTTTTAAAGAAGGTTATAGATTTTATGATAAATTAATTGAAGATATAAAAAACGCAAAAGAAAGTATTTATTTAGTCACTTATATATTAAAGAAAAGCGAAATATCTAAAGAGTTTATGCATATTTTAAAAGAAAAAGCAAAACAAGGTGTAGAAATTAAGTGATTAGTAGATTATTTTGGTGCATATAGATCTCAAAGAAAGTTATTAAGAAAACTAAAAAAAGATGGAATAGAAATTCAATATATAGGAAAAATCATTTATCCATTTATAAATGCTTCTAGTTTTAATAGAAATCATCAGAAATTCATTATAATAGATTCAGAGATGGTGTTTTCTGGTGGAAATAATATTTCTGATGAATATGCATCATTATCAAAAAAATATGGTCACTGAATTGATTTAAATTATAAAATAACTGGTGAATATATCAATACATATATTTTACATTTTGCTAGATTTTGAAAATTTATTACTAGAAAAGAAATAGAGATAAAAAGAAAATTATTAAAACTAAAAAATAATGAATTATATACAACTCATTCAATTTTAGTTGTTGATTCTCCTAGTTATTCTCATTCTTCATCTGAATATACATGATTAAAATTAATTTCAAATGCAAAGAAAAGCATAAAGATTTCAACACCTTACTTCTCTGTTTCAGAAGCTATTTATAAACAAATTATATTAGCATTAAAAAGTGGAGTAGACATAACAGTTTTTATCCCCGGTTTACCAGATAAAAAATTAGTATACCAAATAAGTATTTGACAATTAAGAAAATTAATGAAATATGGACTAAAAGTTAGAGTTTATAATGAACACTTTTTACACTCTAAATTAGGTGTAGTTGATGATCAATTAGGCTGAGTTGGTACTAATAATATGGATAGCAGAAGTATGTATTCACAATATGAAACAATGGATGTTATAACTGGTAGCGCTGTTAATTCAATTATAGAAATATTTCAATTATATAATTCTAAATCAACTGATATTCAAGATAACTATAACCTAATGAAAAAATATAATTCATTTGAAAACTTCTTCTTTTCATGGATGAAACTATTGATTTAAAAAAAGTTAGTATAAATTAATACTAACTTTTTTATCATGGATTTTTATTATTTTGATTTTTCAGTTGTTCATTTATTAATTGTAATTGCTCAATAATTAACTCATCTGAAGACTTTTTAATTACTTCTTTATTTTCATTATCTACTGGCATTTTAGTTGCTTTTCTTCTTTGTATAAGAATTTTTATAGAGTAATAACTAGTCAGTATTATAAATAAAACTAATGTAACAACAATAAAATTAATAAAAGTTCCTAAAAATTTACCTCATTTAATTCCGTTTCAACTCAAACTTTCTAAATCTTTAAACTTATCTCCTAATATATTATAAGCAATAGCAGATAAGATAATATCATTTGATAAAGATGATACAACTGCACTAAATACAGAACCAGCAATAAAACCAATCGCTAGAAGAATCATATTACCTTTTTTAAAAAACTTAATTGATTCTTTAAGGCTTTCTTTTAATAAATTATTCTTTTTCATTTTTACCTAATCATTTGATTTAATAACATCGATTGCGACTATTTCATCACCATCTTTTAATTTAATAACTTTTACACCTTTTGTATTTCTAGAAGTTTCTGATATTTGATTAATTTCAGTTCTTATAGTAATACCAGAAGAAGTAATAATTATTAATTCATCATTTGGTTTAACAAAACTAGCAAATACTAAATTACCAGCTTTTTCTGGATTTATACCAGAAACACCTTTTGCACCTCTTTTAGTAAGTCTAAATTCATCTTGCAAAGTCAGTTTACCAAAACCTTTTGAACCAATTGATAAGATATAATTTCCATCATTATTTGTTGATGCTGAAATAACATGTTGATTGTCAATTAATTTAATAGCTTTTACACCCAGTGAATTACGACCTTGAGATCTTATTTCATTTGCTTTAAATAACACAATGTTTTTATAATTATTAGCAACTAAAATATCATCTGAATCAGAAACAACAAAAGCTCTAACTAATTCATCTTTTTCATTTAATTTAAAAGCAATTAAACCATTTTTTCTAATATTTTTAAATAAACTTAAATTACTTTTTTTAATAATTCCATATTTTGTTATAGTAGTTAAATATTTATCATCACTAAAGTCATCTATGCTAATTATAGAAATAATTTTTTCGTTGTTTTCAACATCCAGATTTTCTAAAATATTAACAATGGACACACCCTTGCTTTGTTTAGAACCTTCTGGGATTTGATGACCACGAAGTTTATAAACTTTACCAAAATTTGAGAACAATAATAAATCTGTGTGAGTTTTGGTTTGCAAAATCATTGCAATATCATCATCTTGGTATGTTTTCATACTCTTAGAACCCACACCACCTCTTTTTTGTGTGTTGTATTCTTCTAAATTAATTCTTTTTATATAGCCTTTAACTGAAGTAGTAATAATAATATCTGTTTCTGGTATTAAATCTTCATCAGAAATTCTACCTACTCCAGATAAGTCTATTTTTGTTCTTCTTGAGTCATTAAATCTATCTTTAATTTCATTTAATTCAGTTACCATTAAATCTATTAATTTTTCTTCAGAAGACAATATTTCTTTATAGTTTTTAATTTCAATTAATAAAGCAGAAAGTTCTTCTTCCATTTTTTCAATGTTCAAACCTGTTAGTCTTCTTAGGTTCATATCTAGAATAGCTTTTGTTTGCCTTTCTGATAAGTCAAATCTTTTTGATAGTCTATCTTGAGCTATTTGGTCAGTTTGAGAAGTTTTAATAATTTTAACTACTTCATCAATGTTAGCAATACAAATCTTTAAACCTTCTAAGATATGTGCTCTTTCTTCTGCTTTTCTTAAATCAAATTCCAACCTTCTTGTTATAACTATTTTTTGGTGCTTAATATATTCATTTAAAGCGGTTTTTAGATTTAAAACATTAGGTTCACCATTTACAAGTGCAACCAAGTTAGCGCTATATGTTGTTTGCAAATAGGTTTTTTGAAACAACTTATTTAATATAATATTTGGATTATAACCTCTTTTTATATCTATAACTATTCTAATACCTTCACGGTTTGATTCGTCTCTTAGATCCGCTATTCCATCAATATCTTTTGATTTGTGGTATTCTACTATTTTTTGAATTAAAGTAGTTTTCTTTATAGCGTATGGTATTTCAGAAACAATAATTTGAGATTTTCCATTTGATTTTTCAATAATCTTAGTTTTTGATCTTACAATTATGCTACCTTTTCCTGTTTCGTAAGCATCTATAATTCCTTTATTTCCTAAAATTATTCCACCAGTAGGAAAGTCAGGGCCTTTCAAGTGTTCCATTAATTCTTTAATAGTTGAATTAGGTTTTTTTGCTAGCAAGATAGTTGCATCAATTACTTCACCTAAATTATGTGGTGGAATTTCAGTGGCCATACCAACTGCAATTCCTGAAGAACCTGAAACTAATAAGTTCGGAAATCTTGATGGTAAAACAACAGGTTCTTTTTCACTGGCATCATAATTATCTACAAAATCAACTGTTTCTTTTTTTATACCCTCTATCATTTCAGCAGAAAGTTTTGACATTCTTACTTCAGTATAACGCATAGCAGCAGCCTGATCACCATCAATTGAACCAAAATTACCATGTCCATCTACTAATGGATAACGCATTGAGAAGTCTTGAGCCATACGGACCATAGCCTCATAAACAGAACTATCACCATGAGGATGATATTTACCTAGAACATCCCCAACAACACGTGCACTTTTTCTGTGTTGCGAACTAGGTGATATACCTAATTCTGACATATCATAAAGAATTCTCCTATGAACTGGTTTTAATCCATCTCTTACATCTGGTAAAGCACGAGACACAATAACACTCATTGAATATTCCAAGAATGAATTTTGCATTTCATTATCTATAATGACTGGGAATAAACCATCTTGCTCTTTTTCTATAATTTGAGAAGTTACTTGGTATTCATCACTATTTTGAGGTGCAATTTCTTCTTCTTCATCAACAAGGACTTCTTTTGACTTAAAAACTACTTTATTATTTTCTTCATAGTCATACTCAATGAACTTATTCTCTAGTTCTGTTTTTTTATCTTTATTTTTCATAATGCCTCACTGAATTTAATAAAATTAAAATTTTATTAAATTATATATTTTTTTTAGTTTTTTTCAAGAGTTAAATTAACACAGAAAATAAAAAATGAAATATTAAAATTTCATTTTATTTAATCTTTCTTCTTGTATTCTTACAAGGTTTTTTAAATCTTTTACTTCCTTTATTGTAAGTTTTCTGTATGTCCCTAGTGGCATTTTATCGACAGTAATTCCAGCATATTCAATTCTTTTTAAACTTATAACAATTTTGTTTACTGTTTTAAATAATTCTTTGACATGATGGTATGTTCCTTGGGTTAAAATAACAAAGTAAGATTTAGGGGATTCTTCATTAATTGGAAGAACGTTTTGAACACTTTTAACACCATTAACTTTAACAATTCCGTTTAGTTTTTTTAGTTCAATTTTATTTAATTGTTCATTTAGTCTTGCGCGATAAACTCTTGGTATTTGATATTTAGGATGTAATAATTTGTTAGTTAATTCACCATCATTGGTCATTATTAAAACACCCGTTGTATCATAATCTAATCTACCAACTGGAAAAATTTTATATGGGACATCCATTAAGTCTACAACAGAAGTTCTATTAAAATTATCTTTTAAAGTAGAAATAGTTTTTTTAGGTTTATTTAGTACATAATAAACTTTTTCTTCTTCTTTTATTGGAATATTATTGACTAAAATTTCGTCTTGAAATGATGCTTTATCACCTAATTTTGCTATCATCCCATTTACTTTAACTTTGTTTTCTTTAATTAAGTTTTCTGCTTCTCTTCTTGAACAAACACCTGCTTGAGATAGTATTTTTTGTAATCTTTCTTTTTGCATTTTACTCCATATATTTTTTATAAATTTCTTCTGATTTATGGCTAAAAATTACTCCATTTGAAACATTTCAATCATATATTGCTTTAACCAATTTTTTAAAACCTAAATCTAAATCTTCAAAACACAATTTACGTAATTCTTGTATACCAGGAAATTTTCTTCCTTGACATATTTTATCTGCAATAAAAATTACTTTATCTAAGTTTGACATATTAAAATGCATTTCTGTATGATATTTAACTGCTTGCAAAATTTCTTCATCTTTAATTCTATAACAATATTTTGCTCAAACATATCCTGCTAGTTGATGTAAAAAATGAATAGGGGTATTCATAGTATCGGGTTCATATTTGTTTATAAAATTTCTAGAATATACTTCATCTCATTCTTTTGCAATATCATGTATTAATCCAGCTGTATAGGCTTTTTTAGCAGACACATTATGAACTTTTGCTAATTCAGCTGCAAATGAAGCAGTAGAAACAGAGTGTTTAGCTCTTTTAGCTGACATTGAATTGTGAATTATTTCACTTAAATATAAATTTTTACTTTGAATATAATCCATAACTTTTTCGTTTACATAATTCAGTTTACCTTTTTTGAAGTCAGTTGAAGAATAATTTCATATAGGATTATTTAATAATATTCCGTTATATTTTTTTATGTTGATTTTGTTGATATTTTTATTTCTTTTAAACACAACTATTTTTGTTAATGATGCTATTTCATCAATATTTTTTCATTTATTTAATTTTGTTATATTATCAGATCCAATTATTAAGTATAATTCATCATTTTTGTATTTGTTTTTTAGGTATTTAATTGTATTAATTGTATAACTTACAGTATTTTGTTTTACTTCAAAATCACATAATTCCATTTTTTCCTCTAAAACTAAATTAATCATTGCTATTTTATCTTGAGAAGAAATTTTATTTGACTTTTGTTTAAATGGAGAAACAAAGGTAGGAACATATAATAATTTATCCAAATTAAGCTCTTTTATTGCGAATTTACCTATATTTATATGTCCTTTGTGAATGGGATCAAAAGACCCACCAAAAATACCTATTTTCATAATTACCTCTTAAAAACACCAATTTCTATGGAACTAGATTGTGTTCTATTTTTCTTTATTCTTTTAATATTATATTCATTTAATGTTTCTAATTTTTTCTTTTTTAACTTTAAATTTACATTATTTATTATATTTTGAATTTTTGTGTTTGTATTAGATCGGTTTTTATTTTCAAATAAACTTAGATTTTCATAATTTTCATAGATATTGATTAATTCTGAAATTCTAATTGAAATACCAATTATTTTTTCATTTATAAAATATTTTTTATATAAATAAATGCTTTCATTATAGATTTTGTCCTCTGAAGAAGTATATTTATCTAGTTTTTTATGTTTAAATATTCAATTATCTTCTTTGTTTCTTATTCCGAAAGTAATTAATTTACCAAGTTTATAGATTTTGTTTAGTTTATTTGAAATTTTAATACTTTGTTCTTTAATGTGATTATAAATATCAAATTCAGTTTCATTATATCCAAATGTTATATCATGTCCAACACCTTTAGGTTCAGGAGGAGTTGAGATAACTTTACTTTCTAAATCATAGTTCAGTAAATCTAAATATTTATAACCAGAAGTTTTAAAAATACTTCTTAATTTATAATCATTTTTATTGAGTTGATATAATTGACCAATTGTTTGAATACCGATTTCATAAAATTTTTTTGATAATTGTTTCCCTATACCATGAAATTTACTGATATCTAAATCAAAAAAAAGTTCTTTATAGTTTTCTTTATTTGCTATTCCAATTCCATTAGGTTTATATAAATTCGTTGTCATTTTAGCATAGAATTTAGTTTTTGATATACCAATTGTAATTGGTATATCAAATTCATTTAAAATAACAGATTGAATTTCTTTTGCTAAATTTAGTGCTTGTGTATCGGTTTTAACAAATGTACTTATTTCTAAGTAGCATTCATCTATTGAACCTACTTCTAGTTCTTTAGCATAATTTTTCTTTAAAAAATTAAAAATAGAATTAGATTTATAAATAAATAAATCAAATCTTGGTTCTTCTATATATGCATTAGGAACTTTTTTAAGAATTTCATTAACACTAGAACCTGCTTTAAAACCCTTTCCCCTTAAATCATAACTAACTGAAACAGCAATTGCATGTTCACCTTTTTTTGCAATTGCTACAGGTTTGTTTTTTAAGTGAGGTTTTAATGAACGGATGGCGCTTACAAAATATGAATCAAAATCAATGTGAAAAATATAAGGTCTATTCATTTATAAAAATATTAGTTGGTAATAAAGTACAAATAATTCGATTTGGTTGAATTTTAATATTATAAAAAACTCACAAGTCACCTAGTAGGGAAATTTCGTATTCTGATACATCATTACCTTTTACAAAATCAGTGAATATGTTAATAAAACTAATTATTTCATCCTTTGTTTTACCTTTTATTTTCTCAAAAAATAAATCAGTTGATGCAACAAAAGGAGCACAACCATTACCACTAAATTTTGCGTCTACTAAAACATCATTTTCTCAAGTTAATTCATAAATTAATTTATCTGCACAACTATTACTATATATTGTATTTTTTTGATTTGGAGTTAAATCTTTTTTGTTTTGAGGTTTCATATAATGTTTCATTATAATTTCTCTTGCTTTATCTTTATTAAAATGCATAAAAATCACCTCCTTTTTCTAATTCATCAACTAATTTATTAATATCATCATAGTTATTGTAAATACCTAAAGAAATTCTTAAAAATGAATGTTCTGAAACAATATTTTTTAAATATTGTGCACAAAATATTCCAGCTATAGTGTAAATATTTTTCTGTCCTAAATAAGTTGCTACATCTTGTGGATTTATGTTTTTGACATTAATCAATGCTATATAATGACCAGGTTTTGAATATACATTAATATTCTTTAATTTCATAAGTTTTTTATGTAAATATATTGATAAATCTTTTAGTATGTTTTGTGTTCTTTGGTACCCAATAGAGTTAAAAAAATCTAATGCTTTATCAAACATAAAAAAACCGGCAATATCAGGTGTCCCTGGTTCAAAAACTGATATATCAGTTTTTAAGACAAATGAATGATCTTTATTTATTTCGTTTACTGTTCCACCACCAAATTTCACAGGTCTTAGTTTTTTTAGTAAATCTTCTTTAATAGCTAGTATACCCATACCTGTAGGCCCATAAAACTTATTAGTTGAAAAAACAACAATATCAAATAAGTTTAATGATACTTTTGAATGTGAAATAGCTTGTGCAGCATCATTAAACAGTCATATTTTTTTTTCTTTACATATTTTGGAAATCAAAGAAAAATCAAATGATTTATTAAAATTATTCGTTTCTTGAGATAGTGCTAAGATTTTTATGTTTTTAGTTTTGATTAAATCCAATTCAACATCATCTGATATTTTTATAATTGCTTTGGTTTTTTTTGCTACTTCTATTCAAGGAACTAAATTAGAAGAATGATTATAAGAATGTAATAAAATAACATCTTTTGGTTTTAATAAATGACTAAACATGTTAACAAATAAATTTATACTTTCAGTAGTTCCACTAGTGAAAATTATTTCATTAATTTTAGCATCTATTAAATTAGCAACTTTTTGTCTTACGTTGAATATCGTTTGATTAACTAAATTACCTAAAGGTGTATCTTGAGTTCTAGAAGAAATAGATATGTTTTGATAATAATTATGAATAGCATCAATTGCAATTTTAGGCTTTAAAACAAGTGCTGCACTGTCAAAATATGTAATTTTATTTAGAATGTCAAATTGTTTTCTAATATCATTATTCATTTTACTTAAAGTATCCTTTTTAATATTTTGATTAAATAAACATTGTAGTGTGGAATTTTTTGAAACTCATCTAAAAAATCATAGTAATATAATCTTTTTTTATGATTAAAATCAATTTCATAGTCATGTGTGTTGATAATTTTATTTAATGAAAAATACTGAATTCTATTTTTTTTGTATTTAGCTTGATAAAACATAAAATTATAAAAATTTTGAATCATTTTTTCTTGTAAAGGATTAATGTTTTCAAAAAAGGTAAGGTGGTTTAAAAACTCAGTAGCAAAATCTTCAATGTTTTTTCACTTTTTATTTGTAGGTAAAAATCATTCTTTTTGCAATTCAATGTTTTTTACTATATTCAATTCTTTAAACATTTGTATAGTAAAATTTAAAGTTTTTTTTCAGGATATTAAAAATAATGATGTTCAGAATTTTTCTTTTAGTTTTTTATATTTATTTAGCATTAATAGTTTTTGCTTCTATAGAAATAATTGCTTTATAAAAATTCTCTAAAACACCATTAACAAATTTATAGTACTTTTCTTCGTTTTGTTTAGCATTTTCTAATTCATTTGGTTTCCCGAAATAATACTTGGTAATTTCAATTGCTTCGTTTATAACAATCCTTGGATTTAATGTGTGGAATTCTGTGCAAGCATTTAAAATAATAGCTCTTAATAATGGACTAATTCTTTCTAAGGTTCAATCAGTATTTAAAAATTTATTGAGAACTTTTTTGTTGAAATTATCTCATTTAATAACACTTAAAATATGATCAATCTGTTCTTTATTTAAATCATATTCCTGAGCTATTTCACTTATGTTATAGTCATAATTTAGTAGTTCATGTTTGTAAATAACAGCTATATTTTGCAATCTTTGTTCTCTTCTACTTTTCTTTTTGTTCTCAATTAACATTTAAAATCCTTTAACTAATAATTTATTATTTTTAATTATAACATATATAAATTTTATAATACTTGATTGTCTATAAATTGATTTTTGTTCTTTTTTTGTTTTCAAATCCAAAATAATTATTTTATAAATGGAGGGAAAAATGACAAAGAATTTAAAGATTATAACGACTTTATCGATTGTTGGAGTAATTGGTGCTTCTTCAGTATATCCAATTAAATTAGCAATAGATAAATATACAAATAATCATAAAATAATAAAAGATGTTAGTTTGAGTTCTTTTGAATACCAAAAAATATTAAATGATATTGATTTATCAAAACAAAATGAAATAGAGTTTGATGATTTATCAAAAGAACAAAATAAAGTTAATGAAACAATATTAGATATTAATCAAGAAATAGAACAAGACACAATTTTAGAAAACAATTATAATAATTCTTTAAACAAATACATTAAATTAAATAGTTCATTTAATTTAAATATAAAATTTATTGAAGAAGATTTAACTAATAATTTTAATAATTTTAACAATGAAAGTTTGATTTTAAAATTACGAAACAATTCAGACATATCTAAAGAAGAAGGTGAGAAAATAAAATCATTTTTCAATGAATATAATGAAAACTTATTAATTAAGTATGAAAATTACATTAACAGAATTTCTGAATATAAAAAAATATTACAAGATTTATTACAAGATACTAATTCAGGTACTCTAGAATTTAAAGATAATTTAGACAAAATTATAGATATTAATATCGAATTGGAAAAATCTATTACTCTTTTAAAAGAGTTTAACTTTCAAGATTATGAATTAATAGATATCTATAAATATTACACTGAGAACTTTGATAACTTACTAAATTTAATTAAACTAATAGAATTAAATTTTAGTTTTTTATATGAACATAATGTTAATTTAAAATCATTTTATAATTCAAATATAAAAGAATATAACTCTATTAGTCTTTCTTTGCAAAATAATTACAATCTTTTGCAACAAAATTTAGACAACTATAAAAAAATAGTATATGAATATGAGAGATCTACAGAATTACTATATAAAACATTAAAGGATACTAGTTATTCCACTGGAATTAAAGAATCACTTTATTGAGAGTTTGTAGAAAATTATAAGAAACTAATAAATAATGATTATGATCATAAAGATACCTTAATAAATGAAAGTATAACAAATAATGAAAACTTAGAAATCCAAAAGATATTAGAAAAATTCAAAGAAGAAAATAAAAAAAATAAAGAATTATTTAAAAACAATACAAGCATCAAAAATGATCTTGAACAAATCAGCAAGATTAAAAATCATATAAAGGGTATTTTTTGACAAAATTCAAAAATTTGATTTGAATTAAAGCAAAATATTTTGAATAAAGAAATAGAAATTATTAAGAATAAGAAATTAAAATTAAATAGCTTGCATAAAAGAGAACAAGAAATCAATAAATTAAAAACAGAATTAAATAATTTAAATTTAGACATTTTAAATATACAAAAAAAATTAAAAGACAATAAATTAAATTTAATTTATTTAAAAAAAGAGATACAAGAGAATTATGACAATGAACTTCTTTTGAAAAAAATTATTTTAGAAAATGAGGAAAAAGAAAATAATAATAATTTAAATATAAGTATGAAAAAATTAGATGACATAAATTCTAAAATTTTAAAAGAACTAGAAATATATAGACAAAATTTTTCGACTTTAGATCAGAAAAACGGTGAATCTATTGATTATTTTAATACTAATTTAATATTACAAAAACTAAATTTAGATAACATTAATAACATTATTTTATTAAAAGATAAAATAAATCAATTGGAATACAAATTATTAGATAACAAAGATGTTATTGAAAATTTAGAAAACAATCTTAAAACTCTTCAAGACAATGAAATACTAAATAACAATGAAATAAATAAACTAAAACAACAAAAAACTGATTTAGAAAATTTAATAAATAGAAAAAATAAAGAAATAGAAAAATTAAAAGAAATAAATAATAATAACAACGAATTATTAAAAAATAAAGATTCATTAATAAATGAATTAAGAATTATAAATCAAAGAAATCAAGAAATAATAGCAAATAAAAATCAGGAAATATCAACCCTGAATGAACTTTTAAAAACACAAAATTCTACTATCATTTCGCTTGAAAATGAAAAGCAAATTTTACATAATAAGATTAATGAATTTCAAGCAACTATAAATAATTTAAAAAACCAACAAAATAATAATCAGAATAATTTAAACAACTTAACAAGTTTAAATAACCAGTTAAATGATAGTTTGAAAAATGCTCAAGATGAAACACGTAAATATATTTTGTTATATGAAAAAGAAAAAGGTAAACTAAACAAACAAAACGCAATTCTTTCAAGGAATAATAATCAAATTACAGAACTTCAAAACCTTAATAGTTCATTAAATACAGATATTTTAAATTTGAATAATAAAATCAATAAATATAATGAAGCAAAAATAAGGTTAAATAACTTAAAGCAAGAAATAAATAATATATTAAGTAATATAACATTGCAAGAAACTTATAATACTCATAGTTATTCCAATCACAGAAATAAAACAGTTAATTATGAAAAGACATGAGAAAACACAGAAAAGCAAAAACAAAAGATAGCAGAAAAATTAAATAAAATATCAATAATAATGAATATAGACTAAAAAATCTATGCAATTTGCATAGATTTTTAATTAAGGAAAGGATTAATATCAAAGAAAATACCATAAAAAATTTTAGTTCAATATAAAATACCAATTAATTTACCTAGCGCTTCTTCTGTGTTTCTTTGTATTTCTAAAGTAAATGCATAACTAGATTCTGTATATGATTGATAGTAGTTATTAAAATTATTTATACTGATTTCTTTTAAAGAATTTAGAGTGAAATAATTTAAATGAGATATTGCGTCATCATTTTCTATATTTGAAGAAGGTTGATAATCGAAGTATTTTTCTTTAATATCAAGATAAATAATTTGTTTTAAGTATGGAAAAGAAAGAATTGGTTGTATAGTTGATGTTATGTTTTCTGGGAAATAAGTACAATCATTAATTATATTTTGATTATAAGTAAGTTTATTTAATTCATATGTAAATAACTTAGCAAAACCATCTAAGAATGTATCATAAGATAAAAATAAATTTAATAAAAGTTTGTCATTGTTATTAACTAACTTATAGAAATTCAAAAAAATATTTAAAGGTAAGTTGGAATAAACATCTTCATTTAATATATTATCTGAAACTTGCTTATAACCATTTATTATTTTGTTTATATTTAAACCCTGGGTTGCTAAAAGAACTAAAATTATTTCAGAAAAAAAATGATATTCATTATGTATAGAATCAGAAATAATTAAAATATTTTCTTTAGTCATTAAGAATTTTTTAAAATTCAAATACCAATTGTTTTTACCTATAAAATAAATAGATTTCTTAATAAGAAAATCACTTGCTTTTTGATGTAGTTTATCAATTAATTTATAAATAATTTTAATTTTACTTTGATTATTTTTTTTGACAAAAATGTCTAAAAATAAAATAGATAAATTATTATTTTTTGTTTTAAAAAAATAATAATTTAATTTATTTTCCATAACTTGGTAACTATCAGAATCATTTATAAAAAATAATTTGATTTTATTATTTTCTATATTATTTAATTTCCCATAAATAAAATCTAATGATGTTTCAATTAATTGTTGAGTTTCAAAAGAACATAATACAATTAAATTTTCTGTTTTATTTTTATACAGCAAGTTACAAAACTGAATAATTTTATCTATTCCTTTAATACTATAGTTAATTGCAATATCATCGAATGAGAAGTTTTCAGAACCAAAGAAATTTAAAGTTTTAAATTTTTGTAGTAATGAATTAATTATTTTATTATTTTCAAGACTAAATAAATTATCATTAAATTTATTTTTAATATTTATTTGAGACATTTTTATTTCCTATTTATTGTTGTCATTTTCAATAAACATCATCATATAGTTATAAAGATTTTTGAAACCATTAGGAGTTTCAATTAGTTTATGATGATTTTTACTTTTTTGTTTTTGTATTTCATTAGGATGGTTTCTTTTATAACTTCCAAAACCTTGGTTAGTATTTTTATTAAACTTTAAACATATAAAGTTAACAACTTGTCCTAATTTAAACATACTTGAAATCTTTTTATCAACAAAATCAGTAATTTCTGACTTTGTGATAATAAAAATACTTTGGGTATTAGTTATTAATTTTATATCATTTTGACTAATGCTTTTTATTTTTGCAATTACTACATCACCTTTTTTGTAATTCATTATTTAATTATATATGTTTAAGATAAAAATTGTATAAGAATTTAAATCCTTATACAATTTTAATTTTTATTCTTTTTTTAGATTCATATTGATAGTCTATTGCTCATAAAGAACCATCAGAAAACTTTAATTCAATTGCATTTTTAATCTGACTAAGAGAAGCTAAATATATTTTTAAACGTTTATTATTTAAATATAAATATGCACCTGGATTGCTAGAAAAAGCGCGAATTTTATTAAATGCTTGTTGTTTGGTCAAATCTAATGTTAATAGAGCATCTTCTTTTTTTAGTTTTGGTGATAAAATAACTTCATTTGTATTTTGAATTACTTCTTGAAAATCTTTTGAAATAAATTTGTTTAATCAATAAACTATTTTTAAAGAAGATAATTCAGATAGTTTTTCAAACAAAGTATCTGAAGTATCAGTATTTTCAATAGGTATAGATTCAGAAAAAATTATATTACCCGCATCCATTTCCTTTGTCATATATATAAGAGAAATACCTGTTTCTGTATCACCATTTAATAATGAATATTGAATAGGAGCAGCACCTCTGTATTTAGGTAATAAAGATCCATGAATGTTAATAGAAGCAATTTTTGGTAGTTCTAAAATATTCATTGGTATATATTGACCAAAAGCACAACTTAATAAAATATCAAAATCTAACTCATTTAATTCGTTATATATCTCTGATATTTTATTGGGTTGATATAGTTTAATTCCATATTCCTTAGCTAGTTTTGCAACAGGTGTTTCTTGAATTTGATATCCTCTATTTGCGGGTTTATTAGGTTGACTAATTATTGCTATAACGTTAAAATTTTCAATAATTTGTTTAAACGGTTTAATAGCAAATTCAGGAGTACCTAGCAGAACAATTTTAGTTTTATTCATCGGAACCACCTACTCAAATATATGATTCATTTGATAATCTTTTGATTAGTGAAAATATTCTTGATCCTAGAGGAGTTAATTTACCGTTTTTATCAAGATGATTTTCTTTAAAAAAGTTATTTTTTAATATGTCTAAAGTGTAGTATGAACCAAATATAGTAATTTTATTATTTAAAAATCTTTTAGATAAAAGAGGTTCTATAAAACTTTCTAAAAATCAATTAGTATATTTTTTTAATCCTAATTCATCTAATATTAGTATGTCTAAAGAAGTAAGCGTGTCTAAAAGTTCTTTACTTTCTTGAGTTGAATTATTTGAGTTTAATAGTGATTTAACTTCTGTATCTAAATTATTTATATTTAAATAAGAAACGGTTTTGTTTAAATAAGATAAATCATTAGCAATGGCTGATAAAATTAAGCTTCTTGAACTTTCAGCATCACCATATAAGAAAAAACCTTTAAATTTGTTATTTAAAATTAGAGCAATATTATTTTCTTTTAAAAAGTCCATAATATCTAGTTCATAATCACTTTTTAATTTTAATTCATTATAAGGAATATCAACAATTGGGTCGGAAATATACCTAAGTTTAATATTGTTATTTCTTAAATAATCATAAATTTTTGATGAATATTGATTTAAAACTTTATAAAAAACGAGTCTACCATTTTTTCTATTTACATTAGTATAAAATAGTTTATCATGCTCTTTTTGTTCTTTTGCGTATTCAAGTAAATCAGTATAATGATAAAAAATTTCAGAGTCTGAAATTTTTAAATTTGTAATTAATTTAACTAAAATTGAATCACTTTTTATTTTATTTAGTATTTCATTTTTTGAATTTGCTTTATTTATATTTTTAAAATTTAAAGATGGTGATTGAAAATTAATTTTTCGATTCATTAATTAACCTTAGACTCAAATGATCTTTTTAAAACAGTTTTTGTTTCAAAAATATGTAAGTATCTTCTATCCATTTTTAATTTACCATCTAAATAAGTTTCAACTTCACTGAATTTAACCAAGTTTTGTGAATTAATTTCTTTTATTAAAATAGAAACACTTTTTTTCCATCTATCTGTTTTGTATTTTTGTTTTGAAATATAAATAATTAAATTTAGTACTTTCTCATCGAAAATTTGAGATTTTCAAGAATCAATTAAATTTAAATCTGACATAGATAAATTATTTTCTGTTATTTGTTTAAAGAAATCTTGAACACTTAGTTTAAAGATCGCTTCATATTCGTTGCTATATTGAATATTACCTATTTCCAATTTGATATTTAAATTTTGTTTTTTAGAATAAACTTTTACTTCATTATCACTTATATAAGTAGAACCACTTTTCTTAATAATATCTTTATCCATTTCTTTGATGTATGACTTAGATACATTTTGGAACATAGTGAAGAAATCAGTGGTTATATCTTCGTAATTAAAATTATCATAATTAGAAGATAATTTTAATTTTCTTGAATCAATTAAACGCTTAAAGTTAATTTCACCTATTTTACTTTCAATTAAATTTGTTAAAAAGGAATTTTTTTGTAGATCTTCAATACTTATAGGTTTTTGTATTTCAAAAATAGTTAGTGCTTTTTTGTTATCTTTGTATGTATTTAATAACCCAGCACCTTCTAAGCGCTTACGAGCAATTTGTAATTCATCTTCATGAACATTTAAAAACAGTGCAAGAGTTTTGAAATCAAATTCTACAATTGATTCATAACTACCATTTAATAAATCAATTAAGTATTGGTATAAACAAACAGCAGTAGTTCCCAAGAAAATACCGTAAAATTGTCTTAAGTTATGTAAATCATCATATGTAATATTAAATTTTTTAGATACTATAAATTTGTTGTAGTCTAACTTAAGTGATTTCATTTTTTATTCCTTCTAACTAATTATGAGTGTAATTATATTTTAAATTACTTATTATATTTTTCTAATATTTTATTAATTTTTTTATATTATCTCTATTCCTTCTAGAAATATTAACAATTGGTAAATTCTTAAAATTAACATCTTTTTTTCAATTATATGAATTTTTTTTATCTAATATAGTAATAATTGGGTTGTTTAGTGAAAGGGTTTTAATATATTCTTTCCTAAAATTAGGACATATGGTTAAATTCCATATTTCATCAAATAAAATACTAAAATCAACAACTTCAGTATTTAATATTGGTATTTCAACAAAATGATATTTTTCTTTTTTGAGTTTTTCTAATAAATATGGGTATAGTATATTTTCAATTTTATTAAAATTTCTGTTATCTAATAAAATCCATTCTTTTATCTTATTTTTATTAATTTTATTTTCAACTATTAAAAAATTATCTAATTGATTTTTAAATAGATTTATTAATACAGAATCATTAGAATATAAATTATTAATATATTCATCTAAATTTATAGTTAAATAATTTAATTCTTTTAATTTATTTAGCAATCAGGTTTTACCTACTCCTATTTTACCAACAATAGCAATTCTTTTCATATTAATTCCAATTTATAATAATTATAATTTTTAATATTTAATAATAAAGCTATTTGAAAAAAGTTTTTTAAACAAATTGAAAAAAATAAAAAAGTTATAAAAAAGCTTAAAAAATACTTAAATAATAACTTTTTATTTTTAAAAATTTAATATAATGTTTTAAAAGGTAATTATGAAAAATAAATTAACAGAAAAACAATTTTTTTTATATGGATTAAATTATATTGTTGGATTTGGTTTTTTAGCAACAATAACTAGTGTTATTTCTCGTGGACTATGGGGTATGTTAATTTTTTCATTAACTGCTTTCATTAGTTTTAGTGTTATTTTAGCATTTGCAAGGGGTTCACAAGAATATAGTTCAGAATTAGGTGGAACTTATGTATATGCTAAAAAAGCATCAAAGAATAAATGATGAGTATTTTTTAATGGATGAAACCAATTTGCTCAAGTCCCGTTATTTTCAGCTACAACAATTTTGTTTTTTTCTAATTTACTAGCTGAATTTGATAAAGGTAACCAGTTGATTTATCAAATAGTTTCCTTAATTTTCTTTTTAACCTTAGCAGTTATAACTACTTTTGGTATTAAAGTATCCAAGATGTTTATTTTAGCATCTGCAATAATTAAATGAAGTACAATAATATTAGGAGTTATATTTGGTGTATATTTATCGTTATATACTAATAATTTTTCAAATAATTTCTTATTAGTTGATAAAATTAGTGTTTCTGTAATAACTACATCAGTTTTAAACTTTATTTATTCTTTTGGTGGTGCAGAAGGTCTAGCAGGAATTAGAGCAGAAGTTCAAACAAATAGATTCAAGAAAATTTTAATGCTAATATTTATTACTGTTTTAAGTATTTATTTTACTTTATATATTTTATTATTAGGACTAGATTTATCAGTTTTTAAAGGTTCATTAACATTTTCTATTTTATATAATAAGATTTTAGGAATTACAGGTTTAATAATTTTTGCAATAGGTACTTTATTTAATAGAATATCAAGTACATTATCATCAAATATTTACTATGCTAGAATGATAGTTCCATTAGCAGAAGATGGATTTGTACCAAAAACATTTGCACATAAATCTAAAAATGGTGAATATAAAAACGCTTTAATTTTATCAACATCTTTTTCATTTATTTCTATGATTATTTTCACAGTGATTCCTATAATATTAGGAGTCAAAGATCAATTTTCATTTATCTTAAATGCAGGTAATATAGTATTTTTAGTTCAATACTTTTTAACTATTTTATCTATTTTAATAATCTCATTAAAACACAAACATTTTAAATTACCTATTTGAGAAATTATTGTTTATATAATTGCTTTATTATTGATTGCTTTTATTACATTATCAAATTTATTCCCAATACTAGTAGGTGAGAAATTTACAATTGAATCTTTATTTTTATTACCTAGTTATTTAGGAGTTATGCTTGTTGGTTATATCTTATGAGGTATATATTATTTTATTAAGAAAAGAAAGTCTAAAAAGACCATAATTGTTAAAAATACTTAGTTTTATAAGGAAAAACAAAAGCAACAATTTCAAAATTGTTGCTTTTTTATTCTATTCATTTTCTGCAAATCTAACAGATGTAATGTTTATTTCGACTTCAATTTTTTGTCCGTATTTTTCAACTGTCATAATAATTGTTTTATTTTTATGGTTTACAGAATTTACTATACCGTTTCAACCTTTATATGAACCTTCAATTATTTCTAAAATATCACCTTTAGTATATCCAAAGTTATTTTCACCGTTTTGAAAATCAATTGCTGCTTGTTCTTCTTTTTTAAACATTTTTTTAATTTCTAAAGAACTAACAGGAGTAGGTTTTGCCCCTTTACCAGATGAACCAACTAACCCTGTTACATACTGGGTATTACGTATTAAAAATCAAGCAGGATCTGACATATGCATTTTAACAAAAATATAACCTGGATATAAGTTTATATAACTAGTTGTATAATCAAGTCCATTAAGTCTTTTTTCATTTTCTTTTGCAGTTAGAGAAGGTCTTAAAAACATTTTAAAAGCACCTGTATCTTGTATTGCATTTAAATCAAAGTCATGAGTTAAGTTTTCTGCTACAATCCTATTATTCAATGATTCTAAAACTTGTTTTTCTTTCCCTCTAACAGTTGAAATCATATATCATTTAAAATTATTCATAGTTCTCCTATATGTTAATAAATTCTCATAACTTTGTAAAACCAAAAGTAAGTAGAGAAACAAAAATTGTAAAAATAATAGTAAAAATAATAATTTTTATTAAATTGTTTAAATTAGTTTGAGTATCAGGTCATCTAACCCTTTTCATTTCTTTAATAAATTTTCTAAATCAATATCTTTTTTTACGAGGCTCTTTTGTTTTATTTATTAATTCTTTATTAGACATTAAACCTCCTCTTTATGTAATGTGTGAATTTGACAGTGAACACAATATTTTTTAATATTAATTCTATTTACATTACCTAAACTTTTATTTGTAATGTAATTTTTTCTTCTGCATTCACTACAGGCCAAAGATATTTTATTATTATTTTTCATAATGCTAATTTTACCACAAAAGATGTTTAATATATTGAATATAAAACAAAGTGATTAGTTTTATATCTTAATTAAAATAAAATTATATGAGCAGTTTTTGTAATAAAGCTTCTTTAATTTGTTTGAGTTTGTTGAGTTTGGAATTGTAAAGATAGATAAGAGTATCGATTTTACAAAAGAAATCTCCGATTTTTTGTTGTTCAGAAATGTTTTTAGTTAATTTAATTAATGTTTTTGAAACTGTTCAATTTGAAAGATTTGGTTGAGTACCTGTTTCTACTTGTTTATATCAATATTGATTAATATCCATCAGAAATAACAAGTAGTATAAAAATTCTACAGATATATTATTATTTAAGATTATTCCTAAAATTGCTTGACTGGTAGTAATTTCTTTTTTATTAATTGCAGTTTTACCAAATGAAGCATACATAGATAAAAGCAATGAATTTTTAGGTACTAATCAAGTGCTAGAGTTTTCTATTGCTTCTGGTGTTATATTTTTTTCTGTATTATTAAT
>NZ_JNKA01000014.1 GCF_000701865.1 Mycoplasmopsis felis ATCC 23391
ATCCAATATTTTTATAAACTGTATTTTTACCTGAAGTATTGTAAAGCATAAGTTTCATAATTTAATTATATCATAATAACAAGTAATAACAAGTAATAACAAGTATAAAAACTAAAAAGTTTATATAACATAGTTATATAAAAATCTCTAAAAACTAACTATTTTTAGAGATTCTGGGAAACGCAGGAAAAAAAATTAGTTTTTTTTATAGGATAAGAAATAACTTTTGATGGTAAATTTAATAAGAAAAGTCAAGTTACTAACTTGACTTTTTAGAGAAATTGAATAATTATCAAAATAAATTAAATTTTCTTTGTGAATTCTTTAAATTCATTTGATAAATCTTCAAATGTAATATGGTTTTTATTATTAGCATCAAAGACTGGGCAACCGCTATCTTTGGTACAACCTTTTTTGAAACAACATTCAGAAGTTTGACATTCACATTCTTCTTTATTATTAGCATCAAAGACTGGGCAACCGCTATCTTTGTTACATCCTTTTTTTAAACAACATTCAGATGTTTGGCATTGTCCTTGTTCATCTTTATGTGTTTCATTGTATAGTTTGCATCCGCTATCTTTTGTGCAACCTTTTTTGATGCAACATTCTGAAGTTTTACATTCAGATTCTTCTTTATTATTAGCATCAAAGACTGGGCAACCGCTATCTTTGTTACATCCTTTTTTTAAACAACATTCAGATGTTTGGCATTGTCCTTGTTCATCTTTATGTGTTTCATTGTATAGTTTGCATCCGCTATCTTTTGTGCAACCTTTTTTGATGCAACATTCTGAAGTTTTACATTCAGATTCTTCTTCTTTTGATGAAGAATTCTCGGAATGACAAGTACATCCATTTGTTTGACATTCTGATTTTGAGCACCCTACTTCTTTTGAGCAGTGGCATTCATTTTTACATGCTTCTTTTGAGCATTCATTTTTTGGTTTCATTCCGAATGGAATTGGTTTGGTTTTTTTTGTTTCCATTTTACATGTTTATTTTAAAATAAACTTTCTCCTTTATTTATAATATGTATGAATAGCGTGTATTTTTATTTACACATAATTATTATATAACCATTTATTTTTAAAAAAAGAATTTTTTTACAAAAAATAGATAAAAAAGCAATTTTTATTGCTTTTTTTAACTTTTTAGTTTTTATCCCTTTGTTCTTGTAGTGATTTTAATCTTTGTAAAATGTTCTTATATAAAGTAATTAGTTCTTCTTCTTGTTCATCTATTGTTTTATATGGATCAATATTAAAAGATTGTCTAACTTGCATAAAAATAGGATCTGCTAACATTTCTTTAGTAATTAATGACTTTCTTCCTACTCTATTAGAAAATACTGTTAATAAAACTCCGTAAGCTATATCATCTAACATTACATTAAAAAACTTTAAACCTTCTTCTGTATATATTTGATATGGGTTTTTTTGTGAATATTGTACTAAGTTTACATTTGAACGTAATTTATCCATTCTATTGATATGGTTTTGTCATTTGTCATCCAAAACTCTCAATATAATATTTCTTTGTAATTGGTCAATTTCTTCTTGAGTAATATTTTCTAATGCATTTGATGTCCATTTTTCATATACATTTAAAATTAAATTTGCTATATATTCTGGTAAATCTGTTTCATGAATTTTTTCTATTTCACTTAAATTAAATGTAAATTGAACTAATTTTCCTATATTTTCATTTAAGAAATCCACTAAACCTTGATAATTATAAAGTTTATTATGTAATTTATATTCTCCACTTCTAACTATAGAACGACCAGAAGCGCTAATCATTCTTTTAACTATAAAACTGATATTATTTGAAGATAAAATTAAATCACGTTGTGAATAAATTAAATCACGTTGTTGTCTGATGACATCATCATAATTTAACACTGATTTACGTGAATCATAATTAAAACCCTCAATTTTTTTCTGAGCATTATTGAAAGCAAATCTTAAATTTTTTGAAGTGATTTCTTTTCCTTTATCACTTGCATATGCTTCTTGAAATCCTTCATTATTTGAAAATCTTTTCATTAATTGATCTTCTAAAGAAATAAAAAACTTACTTGTTCCAACATCACCCTGTCTGCCTGATCTACCACGTAATTGGTTATCTATTCTACGTGATTCAGCTTTATCTGTTCCTAAAACATATAAGCCCCCTAAGGTAATTGCTTCAGGTGTTGGTTTAATATCAGTTCCTCTTCCTGCCATATTTGTGGCTATAGTAACAGATTTAACATTACCTGCTCTTGATATAATTTCTGCTTCAGATGCATTTTGTTTTGCGTTTAAAACTGTATGAGGTATACCTCTTTGCAATAATAATCTATGAACTATTTCAGATTCTTCAATTTGAGAAGTTCCTAATAAAACTGGTTGTCCCTTTTGATATAGTTCAGCTACTTTGTCTGCTACTGCATTTCATTTATCTTCATAATTAACAAATATTGCATCAGGTTCATCGATTCTTGCTATAGGTTTATTAGTAGGAACAACATTCACACGCATATTATAAATATCAATAAATTCTTGTTCTTCTGTTTTTCCAGTACCTGTCATACCACATAATTTTTTAAACATTCTAAAGAAATTTTGATATGTAATGGTTGCTAATGTTTTTGTTTCAGGTTCAATTTCTACTAGTTCTTTTGCTTGAATTGCTTGATGTAAACCATGTGAATAACTACGACCTTCCATTATACGACCAGTGAATGCATCAACTAATTCAATTTTTCCATCACGAACAATGTATTCAACATCTATTTTCATAACTTTATGAGCTCTTAGAGCGTTTTGAATTAAATGAACTGTTTCTGAATGTTCTATATTAAATATATTTTTTGAATTATAAAATTCGTTTGCTTTTGCTATACCGGAATGTGTTAAGGTAATTGCTTTAGATTCATCATCTATAACATAATCCTCACTACCTAAAGTTCTTACAAATTGATCTGCTGAAAAATATGAAGTAATATCTTCTTGTTCTCCACCAGAAATTATTAATGGAGTTTTTGCCTCATCAATTAAAATTGAATCCACTTCATCAATTAAACAAAATTGCAGACCTCTTTGAACTTTTTCTGCTTTATTTTGAACCATGTTATCTCTTAGATAATCAAAACCAAGTTCTGAATGAACTGAATAAGTAATATCACATGCATAAGCTAAGCGTTTATTATGAGTATCCATTTGAGCTTTGTTTATACCTACCGTTAGGCCAAGGAATAAAAAAACTTCTCCCATTTCTACTGCATCACGCTCTGAAAGATATTCATTAACTGTAGAAACTATCGCTCCTTTACCTAATAAAGCATTTAAATAAACTGGAGCAATAGAAGTAATTGTTTTTCCTTCACCAGTTTTCATTTCTGCTACTGAGCCTAAATCTAATAATAATCCACCTAGCATTTGAACATCATAAGGTCTTTTACCTAAGACTCTTTTAGTAGCTTCTCTAGCTACTGCAAAAACATCTATTCTTATGTCTTCAAGTGTATAACCTTCTTTTAACAAATTCTTGAAGTACTGAGTTTTAGACTTTAATTCTTCATCTGTAAATTTACTAACTACTTCTTCTAGTTTATTAATTCTTTTTAAAGCATTTTCTGCAATTCTCATTTCTGTTGTTTTGAAATCAAATAAATTCTTGAATAATTTCATATTTTTAATTATATTAAAAAAATATAATATAAAACACAAAAACAAGAGTGAAAATTAATCTTTGTTTTTGTGTTTTAATCTTAAATGTAAAACTTGAGCAATCATTGCTGCATTATCTGTTGCATACTTTAAATTAGGTATTATGGTATTTGAATGTAATTTAAGAAATTCAGTTCTTAATAATGAATTAGCGCTTACTCCTCCACCTAATATCAATGTTTTTACATTATATTTTTCTAAAGCTAATCTTGTTTTAAAACACAAATAGTCAATTGCTGTTTTTTGAAAACTAGCAACTACTTGGTTTATGTCTATAGGTATATTTTTCATTTTTTGTGAATTTATATAATTTAAAACTTGTGTTTTTAATCCACTAAATGAAAAATCTAATTCATTTTCAGTATATGGTTTAGTAAATTTAATAAATTCTCCTTGATAATTCTGATAAATTGAATCAATTATTTTTCCCCCGGGAAAACCTAAACCTGATTTAGAACTTATTTTATCAAACACTTCTCCTACTGCATCATCTAATGTTTGACCTATGATTTGAAAATCATCATAAGTTTTAGCCAAAATTAATTGTGTATGACCACCTGAAACTAATAAGCATAATGCAGGAAATTTTATTTCTGAATCTATTGAAGCAGATAATAAATGTCCATGTAAGTGATTGATAGGAATTAAAGGAATATTTAAAGAAATGCTTAATGCACTTGCAAATAAATATCCTATTTGCAATGTACCCATTAATCCTGGTTCATTTGTATAAGCAATATAATCAAAAGAATTTTTATCATATTTATTAAATAAAACTTCTTGTAATAAATTTATATTTTTAACATGCTCTCTAGAAGCAATTTCAGGAATAGTACCACCAAATTCTTTAAAGATATCAATTTGTGAAATGGTTCACAAGTCTAAAACTTTACCATCATCTAAAACAGCAATAGATGTATCATCATGAGATGTTTCAATACCTAAAATTCTCATTATAAACCTCCTATTTGAGGTTTTTTTATATATAAAGGTTCAATTTCTAATGGTTTAACTTTAACAAAAATATCTTTGTATAAAGAGAAATTATTTGTCATATCTTCAAAATTTATTTGTGATAATTTTTTATCATCACAATCAATGATAGTTATAGAGTTTTCGTAATGATTTGTTTTTTTATGTTTTAACAAGTCAAATTCATACAATTTTTGACCTTGAGCATTTAAATAAATTTTATTATCTTTAATTTGTTTAGATAGAATTTCAAATGTTCTTGTAATATAAAAATCAATTTCATTTAATAGTGATAGTGTTCTTAAAAAAACAAAACCTGCTCTTACCCCTGTAAAAAAACCTGGACCTATGTTAGTGTATAAACCTTTAATAATTTCAATTTTAAGATTATTTCTTTTTAAGAAATTCTCAAATTCAGTAGGTATAATATCAACTTTCTTTTTTAAATCTTTATAAATAATTTTATCTAGTACTTCATATTTTTCATTAAATAAGAATAATGCAAAATCTGTATTTGTTGTATCTAAATAAATATTAAACTCATTGCACTTCATAAATTCTCTCATTATCTTGATAATAAATATTAACACTAATAAAATTTTTTAAACTTAGCTTTTTTAAGTTAGGTCACTCTATTACGATTATGTTATCCTGAAAATAGTCTTCAAATTCATCTAAATCACCTTTGTAATTATATAAATCAATATGAACTAGACCGTCATATGCTTTCATATAGTTGAAACTTGGTGATGTTATGACTTCTTTTATTCCTAGTAACTTACCTAAAACTTTAACTAACGTAGTCTTTCCACTTCCTAATTCCCCGTTTAATAATAAATATTGTTTTTCTTTAATCAAACTAAGGATTTTTGATAATTCTTTTTCTAAACAAATTAAATTATTACATTTAAATTTATACATCTAAAAAACCCTCAAGTTTTTGATGAATATTGTTTATTTTTCCTATAACTATTGCTTCTGGTCCTGTATGTATAGCAACTACTGAAGGAATTGAAAATACAACTATTTTATTTTTATACTTGTCTTTAAAATAGTTTATGATTTCTATATCATCACTTCCGTTAGCTGTTAAAAGTACTAAATCACTATTTGAATTATTAAATTTGATATCAATTTCGTTAAATATACTTTTTAAAAATAACCTTCCCTTACCTTGCTTTTCTAATTTACCATTTTCAAATCTTATCAGCGGAACAATTTTCAATAATTTTGCTATGGTTGCAGCAGCAGGAGATAATCTACCACCTTTTACTAAATAATCGTTATGCTTAGGGATTAGAGTAATATCTAATTCATTATTTCATTTGCTACATTCATCTATTGCTTTTTGTATGTCTTGGGTTTTTGAATAAATATCTTTAAATCTATTAATTTGTTCTAATATTGTAAAAGAAATATTAACAGATTCTATTATTCTTAATTTATCAAAACCTTTTTCTAGGGTTTTAAGAAATTTATATTGACTTGATAAATATTGAGAAATAGGAAAAACAACTATATAATCATATTTTTTTGATAGTTCTGTAAACAATTCAGAAGCATAACCAATCGGAGTAGCAGAAGTGGTTGCTTTTGAACTTTTTAATGTAAAAACTTCAAATAAATTTTCTGAACTTACATCAATTCCATCTCTATAAACCTTCCCATCAACTTCGATCATTAATGGTAAATAAAATAAATCAAGTTTTTTTGCTTGATTTTCTGTTAAACCACATGATGAATCTACCACAATTGCTATATTTTTCATACATTAAATTATATAAAAAATGCTATAATTCCAAATATGATTATATGCAATAATTTAAACAAAAACTTCCCTAATAATTCTATTATTTATGTTGATTGTCAAGTTCAAATAACTAAAAGAATAGAATTAACTAATCTTGTAATTTTTGCAGACGATAATAATAAAATTAATTCTATTAATTTGCTTGATAATTCAATTTTAAATATAGATAATGATAAAAAATATTTCGCTTTAAATGATAAACAAATAAATGTTTTAAAAGATATTTTAGAAACAAAAAATCTTTTATTAGAAGTTAAAACTAAATTAATTTATGGAACTATAATTCAAAGAACAAAACACCCTAAATCAGATAATCTTTTTATCCTTTCTATAGATATAAACAAGAATGAACCAATACAAATAGTAACCAATACATTAGATTCTCAAGAAAATAAAACCCTTGTTCTTGCTTTACCTGGAACAGTTGTATTTAATGGTAGTGAAATTCTAAAAAATAAAGTTATGGATGTAGATAGTTATGGTATGTTAACAGGTTATAAAACTCTTGGTATAGATAAAGAAGGTTTGATATTTGGTGTTAGTTCTGAAAAAGGGAAGGATTTTAAATTTTAGTAATGAAAAACATCTTAAATGACTTAAAAGAAAGAGGAATTTTAAAGCAATATAGTAATTTAGATAAGTTTTATAATTTAAACTCGAATGATGTAGTTTATGCAGGTTTTGATCCAACTGCTGAAAGTTTGCACTTAGGAAATTATATTCAAATTGCTCTTTTGCTTAGAATGAAAAAAGCAGGTTGAAAAACAATTGCTTTAGTTGGTGGAGCAACAGGGATGATTGGTGATCCTTCTTTCAAAAATAATGAAAGACAATTATTAGATCAACAAACATTAGACAAAAATAAAGGTAAAATCAAAAAACAACTAGAGAGCTTTGGTTTAGAAGTTCTAGATAATTATGAATTTTACAAAAACATGAATTTTTTAACATTCTTAAGAGATGCAGGCAAATTAATAAACATTGCATATATGCTATCTAAAGACTCTGTTGCAACTAGAATTGAAAAAGGACTTAGTTTTACTGAATTTACTTATCAATTAATTCAAGGATGAGACTTTATTAAATTATATGAAGATTATAATGTAAAAGTTCAAATTGGTGGATCAGATCAATGAGGAAATATTTCAACTGGTTTAGAAATGATTTCTAAAAAAATAGGGGATGATCACAAAGCCTTTATTTTTACAAGTAATTTATTAACCGATGAAAATGGAAATAAATTTGGTAAATCTACTGGTGGTGGTAATTTATGATTAGATAAAAATATCACAAAACCTTTTGATATGTATCAATTTTTAATAAAACAACCCGATTCCCAATTAGATAAATTATTTAAATGATTAACTTTTTTAAGTATTAACGAAATAAACAACATATTAAGCATACATAATCAAGATTCATCACTACAGTATGGTCAAAAAAAACTGGCTTATGAAATAATAAAAGATATTCATGGAGAACAAGAGGCATTAAAAGTTCAAGAAATTAGTGATATATTGTTTAATAAAAATCTTGATTTAAATAATATTTCGATAAACACTATAAAATCTATTGATAATGAAATCCAAACAATAAAAGTATTTAAAAATGATAATATTGTAGATAAAATAATTGAAAATAAATTATTGAACTCAAAAAGAGAAGCGAGAGAATTTATTAGTAATAACGCAATTAAGTTCAATTACTTATCAATTAATGAGAATTCACTGTTTAATTCTAATTATTTTAATGGTGAATATGGTATTTTACACATTGGAAAAAAACGAATTTATTTAGTTTATATAAAAAATAGTTAAATAATCTGGAAGAAAGACACTTAAAATAAGCGTCTTTTTATTATATTTCTTGGTTTTCATTTTAATTAAAATTATTGTATAATGCTTTAATGAAAATTAAAAACGCAATAAAAATGTTTATAAGTTTAGGTTTATTACCAACTTTTATTGTTTCTGCTTCATGTAATGAAGTAAAAGAAATTCCAAAAGAAAAGGAAACAAACGAAAAACCAGTAGAGATTGTTTCAGAACCATCTAAAGACTTAGAACCTGACAAAGGTTTGAATGGAAGCACTAATACAGGTGGTAAACAAAATGAAGTACCCAGTGAAACACCTAGCCAAAAACCTGGTAATGATGACAAGGAAACTTCTGGTCAATTAAATTCTGAACCTACCAATGAAGAAAAACCAAACACTAATGGACAAAGTAATTCAAACCAAACTAAAGAAGTGGATTTCACTTCCTTAGAACAATTAGAATTAAACCCAACTTCTTACATAAAGTTTTATAATCAAAAACACTCAGATGCTGCTTGAATAGAGCTAAAGAAAAATTTTAATTCCTTAATAAGTGAACTTAATATTTCACAAGAAATAAAAAACGAATTTAATCTTGAATTAGTAGAAATTAATGAAGTTTCTACTAATAAAGTAGAAGGTGTTATAAATAATATCAAAATTAAATTTACTAAAGACAATCAAAGTGTTATTAAAGTGTTTTCATTAAATGGTTTTGCTAAATATAATGACACCAAAGTAAATCACAAAAATAATTTTTTAACACAGAATGAACTAAATGAATCACTTACAAATTTATTCCCTTCTCTTGTAGCAAGAATGATGTTATATTCAGAAAAACCTAATGAATATTTATCTAACACATCTCAAAATAATTTTATTATTAATTTTGAAGCACTTATGAATAGAAATAATGATTTATTTACTTCAAAATCTCCTAATTTTAATTCTGCATTAAAAGAAACTTTTTTTTCTAAAAACCCTGAATTCGAAACTAAATATGTGTATAAAATTGTTGCTGCTAAGTATAATGACTTAACAGGAACATTAGGTTTAGAGGTATTTATTAGTGATTCTGATGAAAATCCTTCAGATGAACCTGGTATAAATAAACAATTTATTTTTAGTGGTTTTAGACGAATTAACAAAGAAAAACCTAATGATAATGTTTTAAGTTTCTTTATGACACCATCTAATTTAAAAGAATCACTTAAGAAAAATACTTCAATAAAAAATAAAATTATTGAACTTAAAAATAACAATGAATTACCTATCAACTTGAATTCTCATTTAAGTGAATTATCTTTAAAACTATTAGAATCAAACCTTTATTCTAATTTGCTTATTAGCATAATTGACAATAAAGGTTCATATAATTTAAGACATTCTGATTTAAGAGTTCCTTCATTGGTTGGATTAACACAAGAATTTGGTCTATATCCTTTTTATACAAGATATACAAAAGATGATATTATTAAGAATTTAAATGTTTCTATTAAGTATGATAATAATAGAAATCAAAAAATGATTGAAGCATCATTTAATGTTCGATTATCTATAGCAATCCAGGAATCATACAATAACTTAGTTGATAACTTTATAACAGAAGAATATATCGAAATTCCTGTTATAGTTCAAACTACTTTGGATACTTTTGAACAATAAAAACGCTTTTAGAACAGACTTTGCTTTGTATAAATATGGAAATGCAACATTAAATATAGGTTTATGAGAATCAGAAAAACAGCTAATTAATAAATATTTTAAAAATAAAGATGGTCATCTTTTAGATATTGGTTGTGGAGCAGGAAGAACTTCATTTGCTTTGGAAAAACTAAGTTATAAAAATATCAAAGCAATAGATATTTCACCAGAAATGATTGGACTATGTAATGAATTAAAAAAAAGTTTTAAATCTAAAATTAATTTTGCAATCCACGATATATCAAAGCAAAAATACAAAGAAAACTCTTTTGATTATATTTTATTTTCCTTTAATGGATTTCCTGGTATTCCAGATTATAAAAGCAGATTAAATGCATTGAAATTAATTAATAAGTATTTAAAAAAAGATGGTGTATTCATATTCACTGCTCATGCATTCAATAAAGAAAAATATGAAGCTAGGAGAATGTTTGAAAACATCAATGAGACTAATGAATTCAAATACCAAAGATATGGTGATTTATTATTTAGAAATGAAAATAATGAGATTGATTTCTTGCACTTATATTCTCATTCTGAATTAGAGAATGAACTAATTAATAATAATTTTACTATAATAGATGTTATTAATAGAGATAAGAATTTTAAAGAAAACAGTTTAGTTAAAGAATTTTCAGATAATACTAATTTCTGAATTTGTTCTAAAAAGATTAGTTAAAAAAAGAAGATATTTTCATATCTTCTTTTTTGTCATTATTATTTTTCGATTTTTACTTTAACACTTGGTCCCATTGATGCTGATACAGTTAAGTTTAACATATATGTCCCTTTAACTGCTGCTGGTTTTAATTTTTTAATTAAATTAATAAGTGTTTTTGCGTTTTCAACTAATGCTTCAGTAGACATACTTGCTTTACCAATTAATGAATGTACAATCCCTGCTTTATCTGTACGATAATTAGCTTTTCCTTTTTTAAGTTCTTCAACAGCTTTTTCAGGAGTAGGAGTAACAGTACCTGTTTTAGGGTTAGGCATTAAACCTTTTGGACCTAAAACTTTTCCATATTTTCCTAATAAAGGCATCATTGTAGGGTCTACAACCATTACATCAAAATTAAAGTCATTTTCTTTAATTTTTTGTTCTAATGCTTGCGCATCTAAAACAAAGTCTGCACCTGCTTCTTTTGATAGTTTTTGTTTTTCTACATTATTTGTACCTACTAAAACAGTTACTGACTTACCTGTACCATTTGGTAATAAAATTGCACCACGTAATTGTTGATCTGCTTTACGAACGTCTAAGTTTAAGTTAAATGCTAAATCAATAGAAGCATCAAATTTTGCATAAGAAGTTTTTTTAGCTAATTCAATTGCTTGATCTAATTCATAAGCAATTGTTCTGTCAAAAGATTCGCGAGCATTTTTTAAATTTTTTGATATTCTTTTTGCCATTATTCTGCTCCTTCTTCATTTGATTTTTCTTCATCAGAAATTGTATTAACTTCGATTGATTGACCTTTAGTTTCAATTAATTTAGCTTGATCCGCTTCTAATGCAGCTTCTTTTGCTGCCGCTAGTGAAGCAGCTTTAGCTGCAGCTTTTGCTTCTGCTTTAGCTTTAAAAATATCATCATAACCTTCAACTAAAACACCCATTTGTTTTGCAGTTCCAGCTACTGTAGCCATAGCTGCATGAATATCGTTTGTGTTTAAGTCTGGTAATTTATATTCAGCAATTTCTTTTAATTGTTCTTTTGTTATTGTTCCAACTATTGTTGTTTTAGCATTTTTTGAACCTGATTGTAATTTAGCTGCTTTTTTGATTTTGTATGACGCTGGAGCTGTAAATAACTTAAATTCAAAGCTTTTATCTTTGTAAACTGTTATTTGAACAGGAACTGGCTCATCACCCCTGTCTCTTGTTGCATCGTTAAAAGCCTTAGTAAATTCTGGCATATTAACACCTACACCCGCTAAAGCAGGTCCAGGTTTTGCTTTACCGGCTGGGAATTGCAATTTAGCAATACGTTGAATTTCTTTTTTTGCCATATATTAAAATATCCTTTCGATAATTGTGGTCTAGCGATATTACATTATATCTCCCACTAGTAGAGGCAATATGTTATTATTGCTTTATTATTATATAATAAATAATAATATTTTAAACCTAAAGTCTATAAATTAAGAATAAAATTATTTCTCTTAAAATAGCATTAAAAATAACAAGATTATTTAATTAAATTAACTATCTCATCTTTAAAGTTTGAAATACTTTTCATGCTTGTAATGTTTAAAGTTAGTTTGTAATTAACATTATTATTGGGATTCATACTAACTAATTTCTTTTGATTTTCATCATCTATTTTTACTCAATGACCTCTGTTTGTTTTGTCATGGATGTATACAAAATCATTATGTTTGGAAATGATTTTGTATAAAATTTCACTTTGTGTAATTCCTATACAAATTAAATAATCATAATTATAATTAGGATTTATTCCATTAAATTGAAATGTTGGATTCTTTCTACCTTGTCTTGCTGTTTTAATTTCTAAATATAACTTTTTACCCGTGTCTACTATAACATCATATTCATTGTGTATTGTTTTATTGTTATTACTTAGAATTTTTATTCCATAATAATTAAACAATTCTCTAATAAATTTTTCACCAATTAAACCAATAGCATTCCCTTCGAATTCAACTATTTTTCAAAATATATTGTTAATATCCTTTTTATCTAATTTTAATTCTTTGTATTTTTCTTCAATTATTTTTAACATTAAATAATTTTCAAACATAATTACTCCATTTCAAAACCATTATCATATAATAATTCATAAATATGATTTTTACCTATGTGTCTACATGAATTTGTAGCTAATGAACTATATTTAACTCAATTTTCTTTTTCTATTAAGTTTTGAATTTTGTTTTTTTCTTTTATATTTGTAGTATTAATCTTAATTGCTATTCCACTACCATATTTAACATCTTCAAATTTTTTAACTACTTTGTTTTCTTTATAAAATGTAGAAGATAAATAATAATCTGCTTGTTCTTCATATATTCATTTTTTTCCACACTCTCTATTTTTTGCAGTTGAAACAGTAAATACATCTAAATATTTCTTAAAGGGATTTTCTTTTTTGTATTTATATCAATTAAATGTTTCGTTTGCTGGATTTGAATAATTTTTGGACCATATTTGAAAAACACATTTAACATCTATGTTTTTATCATCTACAGTATAAAAAGAATTTTCAGGTAGTATTTCAGAATGTAATAAATTATGATTTTTAACGCGGTATTGAATACTTCCTTTTCCTTTGCTTTGAAAAAACATAGGTAAGATAAAACATATAAAATCAGCATTAATAGAATGATTCATAAATTCTAATGCTAATACACCACGATGCCCAAACGGAGGATTTCCAATGACAATAAATTTGTTTTTAGGTAATTCAAATTTTAAAAAGTCAGATTTAATTAAATCACTCCTTCTAGGTTCTAAATCTATACCTATTCTTTTATTCTTAGGTAATAAATCAAAGAAACAACCATCTCCAGAGCTTGGCTCAACTCATATATAATCTTTAATGTTTTCATATTTTGATATTACTTCTATACTGATATTAAATAATTTTTCTGCTATGTCTCTTTTGGTAAAGTATTGATCTAGTTTATTTTTTGAATTTTCCTTCATTTTCTTGCCGTTTACATATTTCATTTAACCCTCAATTTCTTAATATAATGTATTTAATAAATTATATTGATTATTAAGATTTATATAAGTAAATTTATTCATTTAATAATTAAAAATACAAGAGATTATCTTGTATTTTAATTATTAATCTTCATCTTTTGATTGAATATTTCTACGTTTAATTATTTCATCAGCTATATTTTTTGGTGTTTTTTCATAGTGATCAAACTGCATTTGATATGTTCCACGACCACTTGTCATTGATCTTAGTTCTGTTGAATATCCGAACATTTCAGCAAGAGGAACCATTGCTTTAACAATTACTGCTCCATCATTTCTTTGTTCTTGGTCATTAACTAATCCTCTACGACGTGATAAATCACCTATTACATCTCCCATATGATCTGACGGAACAACAACAGAAACATCCATAATTGGTTCTAATAAAACAGTTCCAATTTGATCTTTTGCTTTTGTAAGAGCTTTAGAAGCAGCAATTTTGTATGCTAATTCTGATGAATCGACATCATGGTATGAACCATCAAATAAGGTTGCTTTTAGGTCAATCATTGGGTAACCAGCTAAAATACCAGCTGCCATTTTTTCTTCAAGTCCTTTTTGAATTGATTTAATGTATTCTTTTGGAATTTTTCCACCTACTATTTTATCTACAAATTCAAAACCTTGGTCTGGATTTGGTTCAAATTTAATTCATACATGTCCATATTGACCTTTACCACCAGATTGTTTAATGTGTTTACCTTCAACATCTGCTGATTTAGTAATTGTTTCACGATATGAAACCTGAGGAGCACCAACTTTTGCTTGGACACCAAATTCACGTTTTAAACGATCAACAATGATATCTAAGTGTAATTCACCCATACCTGCAATAATTGTTTGTCCTGTTTCTTCATCAGTATAAGTTCTAAATGAAGGATCTTCTGCTGCAAGTTTTTGTAAACCTAAAGATAATTTTTCTGTTGCGGCTTTAGATTCTGGTTCTAAAGCTTGTGAAATAACTGGTTCTGGGAAAATCATTTTTTCTAGAATTAGTTTCTCTGATTTTTCATCAATTAAAGTATCTCCAGTTGTTGTGTATTTTAGACCAACTGCTGCTGCTATATCGCCAGCACGACATTCATCTATTTCAACACGACTGTTTGCATGCATTTGTAATACACGTCCAATACGTTCTTTTTCACCTTTTGTAGAGTTATATACATAACTTCCTTTATTTAAAACTCCACGGTAAACACGGAAGAATGTTAATGAACCAACAAATGGATCGTTCATTACTTTAAATGCTAAAGCAGCAAAATCTCCTTCATCTGTTGCTTCAACACTAACTTCTTCTTCACCTTTATGAGCTTTAATAGCAGGAATATCTAAAGGAGATGGTAAGTAATCTACAACAGCATCAATCATTTTTTTAACACCTTTGTTTTTGAATGATGTTCCACATACCACTGGGAAAAATTCTGATGTTAATGTGGCTTTTCTAATAGCTTCTTTGAAAGCAGGAATTTCTACTTCACCACCTTCTAAAACTGTCATCATTAATTCATCATCAAAAGCAGCAACTGCTTCTAATAATTCTTGACGTTTAATTTCTACTGTATCTTTTAATTCCTCTGGAATTGCTGTAGCAAATTCTTCTTCTTGTGCTTCACCATTATATGTGTATGCTTCTCTGGTAACTAAATCTATTAAACCTTTAAAATCTGATTCAGCACCTATAGGTCATTGAATAGCAACTGCATTTCCACCTAAACGTTGTTTAACCGAAGCAACAGAAGCAGCAAAATCAGCACCTGCTTTATCCATTTTATTAACATAAACAATACGTGGTACTTTATAGTTTGTTGCTTGTCTTCAAACTGTTTCTGTTTGAGGTTCAACTCCTGATTGAGCATCCAAAACTGCTACTGCACCATCTAAAACACGTAATGAACGTTCAACTTCAATTGTAAAGTCAACGTGTCCTGGTGTATCAATAATATTAATTCTTTTTCCTTTTCAGAAAGCTGTTGTAGCAGCAGAGGTAATTGTAATCCCTCTTTCTTTTTCTTGTTCCATTCAGTCCATTTGTGAACCACCATCATGTGTTTCACCTATTTTGTGGATTTTACCTGTGTGGAATAGAATTCTTTCTGTTGTTGTTGTTTTCCCTGCATCAATGTGGGCCATGATACCGATATTACGGTAATCTTTTAAATCGTAATCTCTTGCCATATTTAAATTAAATAACTAGAAGATTATCATCTAAAGTGAGCAAAAGCACGGTTTGCTTCAGCCATTTTATGTGTATCTTCACGTTTTTTAATTGCTCCACCTGTTTTGTTTGATGCATCTATAATTTCATTAGCTAAACGAACATCCATTGTTTTTTCGTTTCTTAATCTGGCATATTGTACTAATCATCTTAATGCTAATGTTTGTTTTCTACGAGCAGGAACTTCAGTAGGAACTTGATAGTTAGTTCCACCAATTCTTCTTGTTCTAATTTCTAATTGTGGAGTAATATTTTCAACTGCTGCTAAAAATACTTCCATTGGTTCTTTGTTTGTTTTATTTTTAATTAATGTAAAAGCTGAATATAAAATATCTTGTGCTATTGATTTTTTTCCGTCAAGCATAATTTGGTTAATTAATTTAGTTACGACTACAGAATTGAAAACTGGATCTGCAAGTACTTCACGGATTGGTGCACTTTTTTTTCTTGACATTTGTCCTCCTAATTGATAATTTTTTTAACTAAATATATGCTTATTTTTTAGCTTTTTTAGTTCCATATAAACTACGACCTTGGTTACGTTTTGTAACTCCGGCTGCATCTTGTGTTCCACGAACAATGTGGTATCTAACCCCAGGTAAGTCTTTAACACGACCACCACGAATTAAAACAACTGAGTGTTCTTGTAAGTTGTGTCCTTCTCCAGGGATATATGCTGTTACTTCCATTGTGTTTGATAATTTAACACGAGCATATTTACGTAATGCTGAGTTAGGTTTTTTAGGTGTCATTGTAGCAACACGTGTACATACACCACGTTTAAATGGCGAAGCCATTTTTTTAGATTTTTTAATTAATGAGTTGTAGCTTAAACTTAATGCAGGTGCATTTTGTTTTTTAATTTTTGAACTACGACCACTATTAACTAATTGGTTTGTTGTTGGCATTATTTCCTTCCTTTAACATATTACATTTATAAATTTAATAATATAGCTATTTCAAAATAAATTAGCTTTATAATTATACCCTAACAACACCTCCGTGTGTTTCATATTTTTATTTTTTTTAAGCCCTAGATTTAGGGGTAAAAAATTATTATCTTAATAATAAAATTCCAAATATTAAATAAAAAAATAAAATTCTTAACAAATTTAAGAATTTTATTTTTTTAATTTTGAAAATTGTCATAATCATTTATCAAATGTTAGTAAAACTTCATCAATTAGCGGCTGAACTCTTTTGCTTCATTCGAATTCTTCAATACCAATTAATATGAAATTTAAATCATTAATAATATTTTTTGTTGCTTGTTCATATTCAAATTCTTGACTTGTTAGTTCATTAAGTGAACTTAATTTTAAAACTTCATTATACGAACCTAGAGCTAAATTATTTTTCATTAATATTTTTTCTGCTACTTCATCAACAAAATTATTAACTTCATTTCTTAATTTATCAACTTCTTCATGGATTTCAAAGAATTCAAGTCCTTTAATATTTCAATGTATATTACTTAATTTTTGATAAAAAACTTGTAAATTTGCTTGTAATTTTTTTAATTCTTGTATTTCTTTCATAATAATCTTTCTAAATTTTAAATGATTTTTTATTTTTATTTATTTGTTTAAACATCTCTGTTTCTTCATTATAGTTTTTATTAAAGGTTTTATAATAACCCAAAAAAGTTCTTTCATCAATTAACTTTTCTTTTAGCATTATTTCTAGGTAATATAGAATAATTTCTTCACTAAAAAAATATTGTTCATTATTATAAAAATTAACTATTTCATTAACTGAATCAAAGATTAATTCTTTAAGTTTTTTTGGATAACTATATTTTTCTGAATTAACTTTAAATTCTTCTCTATCAACGATTTGTAAATCCTTGTTTGGATAACTCTTACAGTCTAAATCATAATCAATAAATTTAATCGTATTATCTTCAAATATAGGATATGAAGATAAATTAATATAATAAGAATTTCCAATATTTTTCTTTATCATAACTATAGAGTTATACATTGAATATTTAGGTATAAATCAAAGTGCATCATCATTGTATTTTCATCCATTAGAATTTTTTTGAATTTCTATAACTTTTGTTCCTTTTAAAGATAAAACTATATGCCTTTTATTGTGAAATATAACTTTTGCTTGACTTCATTGACGATATAAAAAACCATTATGTTTGTATGCTTGAACATTTATTTGCATACCAACTTTTATATCAGTAAAATTTCATTTCATATTAAACTATTTTTATTTTTGTCTGTCCATTTTCGTTTATAACTTTATATTTCTTAAAGACAGGTTCTTTTACATTTCAACCTCTAGTAGTTGTTATATCTCTTGAAGTAGGTAGATTAATTTCTGAATCTTCTAATTCTCCTTCATCAACAATTGAATTTTGATTTTTATCATCTCACATATATATAGTTGCATCATCTTCAACATTTATAAAAGCATTTGAAATGAATGAATAAAAGTGTTCATTTAAATTATTTTCTTTTGAAGTTCCTGGATATAGTCTATTGTTTATTTGTTTTTGACGATCCTGTGTAATTTCATTATTTTGTACCATTTTTGCTCCTTGGTCAAATTCTTTATGACCAAAGAAAGAAAAAGCATCATAATAATTTATATAACTTTGACCTATTATATTGTTTTCTCTATCTTTAACTACAATACCTTCATATTTTTTGTCTTTTAAATAACCTGCAAATTTAACTTTATTTGCTTTTGTATTATCTACATTAACTGAACCTCTACTTACTCATTTTCAGTCAGATTCATAATAAATTTGTGAAATAGTTTTTCCGTAACCCATTGTGTTTAAAAATAAATCATAAAACTCTTGCGATCTAGATTTTGTTTTTGATTTATCTAGTTCATTAATTGTTCTAACATTTCTAATAATTGGATTACCTAAAACATTTGTTCCAAATCTTCTTCTTTGAACTTCATCATATCTGTATGGACTTATATCAAAAACTGAATTAGGTGTCATAGTGGCATTTATTGCTCTACCTGCATAATTACCTTCTGTTTCAACTGTGTGTCCGTCTTTAAACATAAATTGTCTACGAGAACTATCAAAGTTATTTAAATAAACTTTTGATCAATCTTCTGCGTTAGCAGATGGAGAAAAATATGCAGCTTCAATAGAATCAGAAGAATTAGATTTTTTAAAGTAATGAATTCCGAATCAAGAAATGCTTGGTAATTTTTTTTGTGCATTTTCTGCTGCTTTATTTTCATCATTCATTGAAAAATAAGATTCAAAAGCATACTTTGTATATTCTCTTGGTAATAATTCTGTTAAAGAATAGTTATATTTAATTTTTTTGTAATCAGTTGAAAATGAACCAGATGGAGAATAATATAATTCACCATAATTTACAGCTCTTGCATTTTCCGGTGAAACAGTACCAGAATTTGCTATGTCTCAAATACTTTTTGGACTTAGTCTTCTATATAAAAACTTCTCTGATTCAACAGGTAGGGAACTAGGAGATCAGGCACGAGCAAAATCAAACACTTCTAAGTCATTTCTAGTAATATAACCTTTTTTATCAACGTCATAATTTAATAAAGTGTAAAAATTATTTGCAAAATAAGAATCTCAATACTGTTTTGAACCATGAGTGTGATTTTCGTGAGATTCACCATATGGATTATAATAAATTGGAGTATGATTTTTATCGTTTATTGTAATTGTCTCGTCAATACTTTTTTCAGGACTTGTTCTAAGTGCAGTTTCTGGATATGAAGCAGATCAATGGTGCATATATTCGTGAAATACAGTCGGCATTAAACCACCAATTATTTCATATAAATTAAAACCTTTTTCTGCATATATAGAACCATTAATATAAATGTTTTTTGTATTAGAAATATATAAACCATTTGCTTTATCACTAATTACATTAAAATCATTTACATTAATTGCTTCTAAGTCAAAAACTTCAGTTCCAAATGGCACTTTTCTTTTGAACTCTTGCGCTAAATAAACTAATCCATTTCTACCTAGTAAATACCTATTATTACCATCACCATCTGTATGATAACTATAATCTCTAAAAATTATTTTTGTATAAGGGTCAGAATATTGTAAATAAAATCTATTATTAGAATCTTTTTCTTCTTTAATATCATTAATATTTTTTATAGAAGTTCTATTGTAATAATCTAAAGCGCTATTTTTTTCTTCTTGTGTATAAGATTTTGGTAAATAAACTTCGTTTTCATTAATTTTTAATATGTTACCGAAGAAAAAGTTAGATTCATGAGAAAAACCTAAATCATTTGATGGGGGTGGTGTAATTATAGGATTATGTGGTTCTACAATTGGTTCAGGATTAATTGAAATAATAGGTTCTGATTCAGAATCTTTTGGTTGTTTTTCATCATCAGTCGGAATAAAACTAATTATATTCTCTAATAAATTACAGCTACTTGAAATAGGAAATATTAAGGAACTTAAGAAAGAAATTCCAATTATTTTTTTAATATGTTTTCTTATTTTTTTCATGTCAATCCTTACTCATAAATTTTAATAAATTTATTAATTAATTTATTTATAAAATAAAAAAATAATTTTTTGCTATATTCAAGTAATTTTACTTTAAATATATATTATTATAAAGTAATATAATATAAATATACTATTAGTTGTTTGGGGAAGTTATGAAAAAAAATATCTGAAAAAAAATTCCTTTAATATTATCACCTATTGCCATAAGTTCAATAGCTATGTCTTGTTCTGAAGAGCAAAAAGAACCAAATAAAAAAAATGAAATAAGTGTAAAAGATTATAAGAATAAATTATTATCTAAAATTTCTCAACTAAAAGATAAAAAAGGTTTTGAAAATGCTATAAATACTGGTGCTACAAGTGAACAATTACAAAAACTAGAAGTAGAAATAAATAAAGCAATTAATGATGAATTTCAAAGTGCTTCTTTTGATGAAGTTAAAATTAAAACAATTTCTTTATTGGATCAATTAAAAAACAAAAAGGATTATCAATCCCAAATTCATAAAGCTACAACAAAAGAAATGCTTTCTATAATACAAAACAAAATCAATTCAGATCTCGAAAAACAAAATGATGTCAATGGAGAAAGTCTAAGAGAAGCAATTTCTATTTTTAATGAAATTACAAGCAGTCCAACATATTCAAAACACTTTACAATTGTAGAAACAGGGGGATTTAGTAGAAGAACAATGTTAGATGTTCTCTCTAGTACTATTGTCCAAAATTCTGGAAATTGAACAATCATTATTAATCCAGAATTACAATGAGCTATTCAAGGTACGCCCATTAGATTTACTGCTTCATTTACTCGTGCTAAAAACGATAATAAAACAGGTAATCTAACTGCATATATTAATTTTAAAAATAAATTAAACAATGTTAGTCAAACAGTTAAAGTTAATTTATCTGGTTTAAAATCTAATCCAATAGGAGTTGATGAAAATGGTACTTTTTTAGAAGAACCTAATGAGGATTTAAAAAGTGATTTAGAGCTTTATTATGAATCAAATCAAGATGAAAGATTTAAATTAGATGATGAAAAATATTTAAATGTTTTAAAAAGACAATTAGCAGGTAGGGAAATCGATACATTAAATAAAAGAAGACCAGAGTTAGTATCTAACAATCAAGATAATATTAAAAAATATAATGATTTAGCAGACAAATTAGGTTTATCGAATTATGAAAGTGCTGCTTGAAAAGGATTTAGTTTACCAAAATATAACTATGATGGAACTGTCGAAGGATTATCTATTTATAATCAACCAGAACCAATCAAAGGTCCAAGTTGAGTCGATTCAATCGGAAAAAACCATAATAAAATTTTAGGTTTAGCAAGAACAATAACAAATGAAAATTATGTAAGACAAGCTAAGCAAACATTTCATATTGGTTTTTCAGGAACTAAAATTCCTGTGCCATTACACAATGGTAAAATCGCTGATAGAGATCAAAGAACAACTATCTTTTACAAAGATATTGTTAAAAAACTTGAAGATAGCAATACTAAAACAGAATTAACAAATTTTGCTAATTCTGTGACTGAACCATATAATATTTCTACAGCAGTAAAATTAAAAACTAAAGTAAATGAAGAATTACTAAAAATTAAATCTGAGCAAGAAATTGAAGAAATTAAAAAATCAGTATTAAAAGACTATGTTAATAATTCAAATTTAATTCCTAGTTCTAAAAATAGTTTATTAGAAGATATCAATATAGGTAGAACAAACGCAGATGGTATGTTAGACCAGTCTTCTGGTGAATCAGGAACAATATGATTAATGGATTATCAAAAAAGATCAGATGGTAAATATCCAACTAAGTTCTATTTTGGAACTAATTTACATGTTGCTGATGCAATGATAGAAGGATCATTTAATAGTTATAGTTTAGTAAGATTAAACAAAGAAATCGGAATTTTAAATACATTAAAATTAATTAATCTGGATACCGATAAATTTAGATCGTTTTATTTTAAACCAGAATCAATTAAAAGAGTTTTTGATGGACGTGATTATTTAACAACTTCTCCAAAAGATTTTTTAACTAACGACCAAAAACAAGCATATGAAAATGTTGAAGAATTTTTAGATTTTGCTGTTTTAGAAATTGATTTTGAAAAAGATACAAATAATACTTTTGAAAGAGATAAATCAGAATTTGCAAGAATAATAACCAATGATTATGCATCTGAAGAAAATAAAGAAAATCAAATAAAATTTAAAACTGAATCATATTTAAAAAACTATGACAAAATTAATTTTCCTTTAAGAACTAGAAATTCAGAAAACTTTGATTTTAACTCGATTGACCAGTTGTTTATTTTAGGGTATCCATTAGCTGTCAGAGATCATTTTCTAGAACCATATGTAGATGATGATCAATTAAAATTTATTCAATATGATTATTCTTTATGAACAAATGCAGATTATACATTTTATAAAATTAATCTGGGTGAAGATGATGATAGAAATGCAAAAATTATTGAAAGACTAAACCGTGGAAACTGACTATCTTATAATATAGGTTATCGTACTTTTAAAAATAAACCCGGAATAAACGATGCATTCTTATCTGCACCAAGAATTGGTTCAAACTTATATAAATCATCTGCAGATAACAAAGATTATGTAGTATTTGGTTTACAATATATGCCTAGATGATATGTTCCTTATGGAGGAGCATCTGGTTCATCTGTAAGAACTCAAAATAATGAATTAGTCGCTGTGTTTCATTCAGCTAATGAATCAGCTAAAACTGGTCTAGCTGCTGCGTTTAGATTTGAAGGTTATGATTATAATGGTTTATTTGGTACATATAATTTACCTCAATATGACTTAATTTATGGTGGTGGAAAAACACAAAATATTCAAACTAACTTATTCCCTAACGGTTTAGATGATTCTCAAATACCTAATGAATTTAGATTTGAAGATGAATTAATAAATCCACTAAAAGATAAATAATTTAAAAAATATTAGCAATAATTTCAAAAATAAAGTAAAATAACATTATGGATTTTAAGACTTCTGATTTTACAACAGAAAAGAATAAAAACCAGGTTGATGAAAACCTTGTTTTTGTGTCCTTAGTTGAAAATCAGGAGTTTTTAAATAATTTAAATTGATTTAAAAAAAATATTGATCAAGATTATTCATTTGACATAAAAAAATATCATTAAAACCTAAATTGAAAGACTTTTCTAGTTTTAAATTTAGTGATGAATTAAATGAAATTATTAGTTCATTTATAGATTTAAAAATATCATTAATTACACCTAATGATATTTTTATTAATGATTTTGATTTATGTAACCAAGATGAATTAAACAAAATAAAAGAAATATTAGATTTAAAATAGGAAGGTAAAAATGAAAAAAGTTAACATAGCAATTGATGGACCTAGTGGAGTAGGTAAATCAACAGTATCAAAAGAAATAGCAAAAAGACTAGGATATAACTTCATCAACAGTGGTAGTGTATATCGAGCAATTGCAAAAAATGTAGTTGATAATAAAGTGGATTCTCGAGATGATAAAGGTGTTATTGCAACACTAAAAGAAGGGATGATAAAATTATTAGACGGAGATAAAATTGAGTTAAATGGTATAGAAATATCGAAAGATATAAGAGCTGATTATATTTCTCAAATAACACCAAATGTTGCTAAAATACCAGAAGTTCGTCAATTCGTAGTTAATTACCTTCAACAAATGACTAAAAGAAAAAAAGGTTATATTATTGATGGAAGAGACACTACTTTTAGGATAATGCCTCATGCTGAAGTTAAGATATTTTTATGAGCTCAAGCCGAAGAAAGAGCTAAACGTAGAGTTAAACAAAATGCAGAACTAGGTTTTAATACTGAATATAAAGAAATATTATATGAAGTTCAGAAACGTGATGAGCAAGATATGAACAGAGATTTTGATCCGTTACACAAAACAGAAGATGCTGTATATATAGACTGTACTGAATTAACAATTGAAGAAGTTGTTCAAAAAATAATTGATCTTGTTAATGAAAGGATTAATTAATGAAAAATACTGTTGCAATAATCGGTAAACCTAATGTTGGAAAAAGTACTTTATTTAACAGAATTATAGGTAAAAAAATATCTATAGTTTATGACCAACCAGGTGTAACAAGAGATAGATTATATGAAAAAATTAATTGACTTGGTAATGAAATAAAATTGATTGATACTGGTGGAATAGAAATAGAAAACAAACCATTCCAAGAACAAATACAAATTCAAGCTAAAATAGCAATAGAAGAAGCAGATGTTATTATTTTTTTATTTGATGGAACAAACGAAATTACAAATGATGATATGTTTATAATGAACATATTACGTAAAAGTAATAAACCTATAATAGCTGTTGCTAATAAATTAGAAAATAATCAAGAATTTGATTATGGATGATACAAACTAGGTGCAGATTATATATTTCCTATTTCTGCTTTACACGGTGAAGGAATTGGTGAAGTTTTAGATAAAGCTACTGAATTTTTAGATTTTTCTTCTGATGATAATCAAGAATTGTTTAATCTTGCTATTATCGGAAAACCTAATGCAGGTAAAAGTTCTTTATTAAATAATTTAAGTAAAGAATATAGATCAATTGTTTCTAATATACCTGGAACAACAAGAGATAGTGTCAAATCACAAGTAGAAATCGAAAACAAATGATATAACATCATAGACACAGCTGGAATTACACGTAAATCAAAACTTATTGAAAGCGTTGATCACTATGCATTAATGAGAGCCATGAATTCTCTTTCAGAAGCAGATTTATCCTTGATAGTAATAGATGCAACACAAGAAGAAATATCACACTTTGATTCTAGAATAATTGGTTATGCATTAGAAAATGAAAAACCAATTATTATAGTTATCAATAAATGAGATTTAGTAGAAAAAGAAACTAACACAATGTCTGATTTTGAAAAGAAACTCAGAAACAAATTCCACTTTGTTCCTTGAGTTCCGTTTGTCTTTATTTCTGCTAAGTTTAACCAGAGAATAAATAAATTAATTTCTACTTTAAATGAAGTAAGGGAAAACCTTCAAAGAGATATAAAACCTTCTTTAATATCAAACTTAATTTTAGAAACTCAACTAATTCAACCAGCTCAACCATTTAATGGTGGTAGATTAAACATATATTATGCTCGTAAGGAATTAGCAAAAATTCCTACATTTACTTTTTTTGTAAATAATAAAAAGTTTCTCCACTTTTCATATCAAAGATTTCTTGAAAACCAGTTAAGATCAACCTTTAATTTTAAAGGTTGTCCTATTAAAATGAATTTTAAAAATAAAAATAATGCATTGGATTAAATTTCATAAAATTAGACTATAAAATTTCTAATAATTCTTTTGTTAGTTTCCCACTTATTTATTAAAAAAATACTTAAACTCCTGTACCATAGTGGTTTAAGTATTTTTATTTAATTATTTATTTACAATTTTCAATGGATATATATTTTAAAAAGGTATATAAATTATAAAAACATTTTTTGTAATAACGATTCTTTAATTTGTTTGAGTTTATTGAGTTTGGAATGGTAAAGATTGAGGAGGGTATCAATCTTACTAAAGAAATCTCCGATTTTTTGTTGTTCGGAAATATTCGGTAATAGAATATTTAGTTTCATAAATCTTCTATTAGATATATTAAATCTTGAAATACCTTGAGCAAGTAAAACTATGTCTTTTCTTAGTTCATTGTTTCTTAAGTTGTATGCAAGGAAGTTTATATAATAATTATTTATGTTGTTTAACCTTATGCCAAAACAAAATGAATTTAAATATATATTTTCCTTATCTTTAAAAGGTCAAATCGATGTAATTCCAACTTCTTCTGGTATTTCAGAAGAAGTTGTAACAAAAATATCT
>NZ_JNKA01000015.1 GCF_000701865.1 Mycoplasmopsis felis ATCC 23391
AAATAAAAAGTTGGTTCCTCTGTTTTACATTGTATTTCATTTGGTTTATATAAACTTCAGAAATATAATTTTAGCAACAAAAATCACAATCATTTTCAGATTGTGATTTTCATTATTCTTCTACAACTTCTGCTGTTTCTTCGTTATTAGAATTAGATGTATTTGATTGATTTGCTGCATTTTGCTGTGCTGCATAGTTAGCAAAATTACGCATTAAATTTTCTACTTCATCTAATTTGGTTTTTAGAGCTTGAATGTCTTTTTTATCAATTAATTCTTGTAATTCTTTAACCATTTTATCAGTTTCTTCTTTAGATTTTTCATCTAGTTTATCACCTTGTTCAGCTTTACCTTTATTAATTTGATCAATTAAACTTTCTGCTCTTACGATTGTTTCTACTTCTTCTTTACGTTTTGAATCTGCTTCTTTATTTGCTTCTGCTTCTTTAATCATTCTTTGGATTTCTTCTTCTGAAAGTTTTGAAGAATTAGAAATTGTTATTTTAGCATCTTTATTTGTTTTTAAGTCTTTAGCAGTAACTGTTGTAATACCATTAACATCAATTGAGAATGAAACTTCAATTTGTGGTTCACCTCTTCTTGCTGGTTCAATACCACCTAAATTAAATTGTCCTAGTGTTTTATTATCATTTGCCATTTGTCTTTCACCTTGAACAACTTTAATTGTTACTTCAGTTTGATTATCAGCTGCAGTTGAAAATATTTGACTCTTTGTTACTGGTATTGTTGTATTTCTTGCTATTAAAGGAGTTGATATTCCTCCAAGTGTTTCTATTCCTAGCGTTAAAGGAGTTACATCTAATAATAAAATATCATCAATATCACCTGCTAAAACTGCACCTTGAATTGCTGCTCCAATTGAAACAACTTCATCTGGGTTAATTGAACGATTAGGTTCTTTGTTTAATGTTCTTTTTACCATATCTTGAACAGCTGGCATTCTTGTAGAACCACCAACTAAAAGAACTTCATGTAAATCAGCAGCTGTAATTTTTGCTTCTCTTAATGCATCTTCAATTGGTTTTCTTGTTCTATCTAATAAGTGTGAAGTCATATCTTCAAATTCACTACGTTTTAATTCTAGTTCAACATTAATTGGCCCATCTGGTGTTACAGCTAAAAATGGTAAATTAATAGTTGCTACAGATTGACTTGATAAATCGATTTTAGCTTTTTCTGCTGCTTCTTTCAATCTGTTTTTAGCCATTTTATCATTTTCTACATCATATGAATATTGAGATTTAATTTTTTTAGACATTCATTTTACAATTTCATTATCTCAATCATCTCCACCTAAATGGTTATCTCCACTTGTAGAAAGTACTTCAAATGTTCCGTCTTCTAACTCAAGAACTGAAACATCAAAAGTTCCTCCTCCTAAGTCATATACTAAAACTTTCATTGATTTATCTGTTTTTTCTAAACCGAAAGCTAATGCTGCTGCTGTTGGTTCATTGATAATTCTTAAAACATCTAAACCAGCAATCTTACCTGCTATTTTAGTTGCTTCACGCTGAGCGTTATCAAAGTATGCAGGAACAGTTATAACTGCTTTATCAACTTTTTTTCCTAACTTAGCTTCTGCATATTCTTTCATATATGAAAGAATCATTGCTGAAACTTCTTCTGGTTTATATTCTTTATTATTTGCTTTAACTGTTTTATTAGTTCCAATTAATCTTTTAATAGAAACAATAGTATTTGGGTTTGTTTCTATTTGACGTTTTGCTGCATCACCTACTATTATTTCTGAATTTTTAAATGATACAACTGATGGTGTAGTTCTTTTTCCATTTGGATTTTCTAATACTACTGGATTTTTTCCTTCGATTATAGAAACAACTGAATTTGTTGTTCCTAAATCTATTCCTAAAATAATTTCTTTTGCCATTTTTTCTCCTTAATATCTTTTCTTATAAATTTATTATAACACAATTTAGCAATTAACAAATTTAATTGCTAAATTTTTTTGTCAGGATTACTTTTGCTGGTGTGATTAATCTTCCATTTAATTTTATTCCATAACTTACTACTTTTTTAATAATATTATTTGTATTATCTTCAATAAAATCTATTACTTCTTGAACATCAGGATTAAATTCTGATTCCAAGTCAGGTTTAATTAATTCAACATTATGATTATTAAATACATTTTCGAATTGTTGTAAAACAATATTGAAACCTAAATTATAATTTTTAACTTCTTGAGACGTTGAATTACTTCCTGCATTAACTGCCATAGTTAAATTATTGAAAGGCATCATAAAATCCTCTAAAAAATTTTGCAATGCAAATTGTTTAATAGTTTCTTTTTCTTTCTGAAGTTTTTCAAATAGTAATTCTTTTTCTTTATCTATTGTTTCTTGTGTTTTCTTTGTTATTTCTTGAGCTTTGGTCTTGAATTCCTGAACTTGTTTAAAAATTTCATATTCCTTAATAGATATTTTTTCTCTTAAAGAATTTAATTCATTTTCTTTGTTTTCTATTTCTTTTTCTAATTCTTGTATCTTATTGTTATCATTTAGTGTTTCTTCTTCTAGAATTACTAAATTCTTTATTATTACTTTTGCTGATTTACCAGCTAGTTCTTTATTTTCATGATGTTTAGGATAAATATATGAAACTTCCATTTCTTCTTTATATTTTCTTCCTATCAAGAAATTTTCAAAAGTATCTATGTATGAGTTATTACCAAGAATTAATTCTAAGTCTTCCTTTTTATAATCTAAAATTAGTTCATTATCTAAATATAATTCAAAGTCTCCTTTAATTTTTGTTCCTTTTTGTAATTTTTTTACATTAAACATTATTTCTTACCTTTCTTTAATATCATTTCTAAAACATTTAATGCTGTTTTCATTTTGTCATAATCAGTTGCTGATGTACTTAAAATCGATATTTCTGTTGTATTAGATTTACTTTCTATTTTTTTTGACATATAAGTTCTTGATGAATCAATAGAAATTTTAAGATTTTGTTGTTCATCTGCTGTTTCTTCTAATTTTTCTCAAACAGAAAAATTCTCAATTAAGTTCAACATTTCGCTTAAAGACTTTCTATCTATTTCTTCTTTTAAAATCAAGTTGTTTTTTCCATAAACCTTATTTTGCATATATATTTTTAGTTTTTCATTAAAAACTTGACTAATAAAGGAATTAATAACATCTTGATAATTTTTTACTTCTTGAGCCAATACTTCTGCTAGTGTATAAATAAACTTAGGTATTTGTTCTAAATCTATATCAAGCAATCTTTCATTAAATATACGTATTGCTATCCTTAAATCTTGTAATTTTATACCTTGTGAAATATTCATAATTTTGGAATACACATCACCAGTAGATACAACTAATACAACTGTTACTTTAGTTTCATCTAATGGAACTAGTTGAATATTTTTTAACTTAACTGAACTTTTAGTTACAATTGTAAAGTCTGTCATTTCTGTTATAACTTTAACTGCTTGTTCTACTGTTAAATCTATGTCATCATTTTTTCTTGATAATTTAGCATTTAACTGAGTTAAAAACTTCTGTTCATAAGTTATACTTAAATAATTAGCATAATAATTTAGTCCCTTAGGTGTTGGTATGCGACCACTTGAAAAGTGAGGTTTTGTTAAAAAATCTTTCTTCTCGAGATTAGTCATTATATATCGAACTTTGGCAGAAGAGAAAGTAATTTCTTCTGGATAATTCTTAATTAAAGTTTCACTGCTTACAGATTCACCTTTTTGAGTATATATTAATACAGTATATTTTAAAACTTTTTCTTCATCTACTTTTAACAACTCTCTTTTCATAGGATAATTTTATCATAAAAGAAAAAAATTAGCAATTCTTTTTTTTAATTGCTAATTTTTGTTAACCGCTTTTGGTTACTAAATTAAGACATGTATTTCATAATTCTGGAGTTTTTATTTTTTGAATAGAAGTTATGTTTAAAAATCTAATTGCTGAATGCACTAACACTAATAAAGCTTCATTTGAATTGTTAAACTGATTCCTTTTAGTCTCTAATTTTTGTGGACTTCTTAAATAAAAGTAAAGACATTTTTTAACTATACTTTTATAATAAAGTTTAATAGATATTTTTCTTCATAATAAAGTACTAGATATATAGTCTTTAAATCTTATATGTTGTTCTTCATAATCTTTTTTTCTTTTATGTTTTACAACTATATAAGAATTTTCAACATCAAAATCCTTTATTCTATCCAAATTAAAATCTTGTATTTCATTTGTTGTTAAATATGAATTTATTTTTGATATATATCAAAAATAATAATTGAATAAAATGACAGGAACTAAAAAGACAACTAAAGATAAATAAATTCAAAAATGATAAAGTAAAAAAATATTATCTGTTTTTTCTAAAATATCAACATTGTTAAAATCATAAATTGATATACTTTTAGTTCCAATTAAAATTAATAAAACAAAAGGTGGAATTAATAAAAAAGATAAAATTAAAGAATTAATTAACATTCATTTTTTAGTAGTTTTATAAATAATATTTTTTAAATAAAACTTTCTTACTAAAAATGCATCTTTAATAAATTTAATACTTATAATTATTAAAATAGCAAATAATGCTACTGATAAAGTTTCATACATTATATTCCTTAAATTAAATATTAATTTGGATGGTTTTCTTTATCTATTAATTTTTTGGCATCATCTAATTTAACGCTAAAGACTGATGTAACACCTCTTGTTTGCATTGTTGCACCTATTATTGCATCTACTCTAGACATTGTACCTGGTCTATGTGTAATTACTAAAAATTGTGTTTTAGATTTTAATTCTTGAAGATATTCTGCAAAACGAACAACGTTAGCTTCGTCTAATGCTGCTTCTACTTCGTCTAGAATACATAAAGGTAAAGGTCTTGCTCTTAGAATAGCAAATAATAAAGAAATAGCAATCAATGACTTTTCTCCACCTGAAAATAGTTTTAAGTTTTTAATACTTTTTCCTGGAGGTTGAGCAAAAATACTAATTCCACTTTCTAATATATTTTTGGGGTCTACAAATTCTACTTTTGCAGTTCCTCCACCAAACATTGATGAAAACACTTTATGCATTTCTTGATTAACATCATCTACTATATTAGTTAATCTCATTGTAATTTTTTTATCCAATTCATCAATAGCTTGTTTTAATATCTCAATTGCTTGGTAAACTTCATCCTTATTAGCAACATGTTCATCATATCTTTTTTGAACTTCATTTAATTCTTCAATTGAATTTAAGTCTACAATTCCTAATTGATCTATTTCTCTTCTTAGGTCTTTAACGATTTCTTCAGCTTGTGAAAGTGAAATAGTTAATGGGAAATGTTCTTTTGCATATTCTAAAGTTAATTGATAATGTTCACCAAGTCTTTCTTTGTGTTTTTCTAATTTATTTTGTGTTTTATTAAATAAATTTGTTTTTTCAAAGAATGAAGTATTTAAAGTGTTAGATAATTCTACTAATTTATCTTTTTGTTCATCTAAAACACTTAAATCTGCTTCTACTGATTCTTTGATTGCTAAATTTGATTGAATGTCATATTTAACTACACTTAAGTCTCTTCTTAGTTCAGCTATTTTATCTTCTGATAATGAAGAATCTGATATATTAAAATCTTTATTATGTTCTTTTGATAAAGATATATCAGTTTTAAATTTAGTAATTTTGTTTTGAGCACTTTTTAATTCTGATAAGGTTGTCATTACTCTTGAATCATAATTAGAAAACATTACTCTATCATTTTTTATACTTTGTTCATAATTTGAAAGTGATTTTCTTAGTTGATGAAGAACATTTTCTAACCCTGGTTTTTCAGCATTTAGTTCATCAATATGTGCCTGAATACCTAAAATATTACTAATTTCTGCTTCTCCACCAACCATTATTCCACCAGTTCTTATAACATTTCCATCTAAAGAAACTATCATATATCTATTTTCTAGTGTTTTAGATAATTCTGCTGCTGACTGAATATCTTTTACTATTAAAATATTTCCAAGTAAATAATCATTTAAAATTTGATGTCTTTCGTCTATTGAAACTAATTCACTAGCAATTCCTACAAAAGAACGATGATTTTTTGCAATCATTAAATAATCATCACGAACAAATTTTGGTTTAAGCGAAGATAAAGGAATAAATGTTGCTCTACCACTTTCATTTTTCTTGAGATATTCAATTCCTTTGATTGCAACATCCTGATTTTGAACAACTATATTTTGGGAAGCATGTTTTAGAATAGTTTCAATTGCTATTGTATATTCTCTAGGAACACTAAACAATTCTGAAACTAGACCTATATATCCTTTAAATAAAACTTTATTTTGAACTATAGATGCAGTTCCTCTTGACAAATTAGTATCATGTCTTAACTTCTGTTTAAGATGTTCTAAACGTCCATTTAATTTATGCAAACGTGTACTAAGTTCATTTATTTTTCTATTAGTTTCATTTACTTGTTGTTCTGCTAATTTAATTTTATCTTCAGTTTCTTTTCTTTTGTTTTCTGATTCTGTTAATGATTCTTGCAAGTATTTTTCTTTAGATTCTCATGTTTGTAATTCTAAAATTATGGCTTGAATTCTTTCTTGTTCTGAAACTATAGATTGACCAGAAATAATTAAATTACGGCGAATTCTTTCTTCATTCACTGAATCTTCCATATTTTTTAATAAAGATTCAATACCTTCTTTTTTACCATTTGCTTTTGATATTTTTGAATTTAATTCTTTTAAAGATTCTCTTTTTTGATGAATTTGTTCTTTGATAGTTTCTATTTCTCTTGAATATGAATCTTTAGTTTCTTGAACTCCTTCTAGTTCATTGCTAAGTTGTTCATATAATTCTGTATTCGATTCAATTTCATGTGCTAAATAACCTATCTCAACAGTTTTTAGTTCATCAAACATTGCTTTATATTTCAAAGCTTTTTCTGCTTTAGTTTTTAAAGGAATTAATTGTTTTTCAAGTTCTTTAACAATGGTTTCTACTGTTTTTAAAGAAGATTCAGAATTAATTAATTTTCTTTCTGATTCTGCTCTTCTAAGTTTATATTTTGAAACACCAGCTGCTTCTTCAAAAATTAATCTTCTATCTTCATCATTTGAATTTGCTATATCAGAAACTGTTCCTTGGGAGATTATAGCTAAAGAACTTTTTCCAATACCTGTTTCCATTGCTAAAACTTTAATATCTTTATGTCTACATTTTTCACCATTTAAAAAATATTCATTAGTTCCTTTTCCTCTTTCTAATAAACGAGAAATAACAACTAAATCAGTATCAATTGAGCATAATCTATCTCTATTATCAAAAGTTAATGTAACTTGAGCTTTATTCATTGGTTGAACGGTTTTAGAACCAGAAAAAATAACGTCTTCCATTGTATCACCACGTAATTCTTTAGAACTTTGTTCGCCTAGAACTCATCTAATGGCATCATTAATATTACTTTTTCCTGAACCATTAGGTCCAACAATTCCAACTACACCACCATTAAAACGTAGTGTAATAGGTTCTGCAAATGATTTAAAACCTAATGCTTCTAATTTGATTAATTTCATTTTATTCTCCTTTCTTTATGTGTTTTTCTAATGCTTGTTTTGCTGCATTTGTTTCTGCTTCTTTTTTGGAATGTCCTATGCCTTCACCATAGAGAATTCCACTATGATATACTTTTGCATAAAACTTCTTGTCTTCTATTTCTTCTAGAACATAATGTACACTATTTTTAGTCATACTTTGAAAATGTTCTTGCAATTCTGTTTTAGGGTCTTTATGAGTACTAAAATTATCTATAATATCTTTTTCGAGATTTGGATTTAATAGATAATCATAGATAAATTGAATTGCTCTATTTGTTCCTTGATCATAACAAATTGCTCCAACCATTGATTCAAAAATATCTGCTTGAACCTTAGGTGAGTTAATAACATCTTCCTTCATTTGTCCTGGTCCTGTTTTTAACAAAGGTAATAAATTTAATTTTTTTGATACTTCAGAAAGAGTTTCTGTTTGTACGGCAGAAGCTTTTCAACGAGATAGTTCACCTTGACTATGATTTGGCATTTTTTTAAATGCAGTTCATGCAGTTACAAAAGCCAATAATGAATCACCAAGAAATTCTAAGCGTTCATAGTTTAAAAGTTTTGTTTTATCTTTGATATTATAAGACTTATGAGTTGTAGCTAATATATATGTTTGTAAGTTTTTAGGCGTAATATTTTCTTTTTTTAAAAATTCTAATAATCTTTGATTATGATTCATTAATTGCACCTTTCAGTTTATTTAATAAATCCTTATCAATAGCATCAGACATTTGTATTAATGCATTATAAATAGCTATTTCATCAGCAGAACCATGGATTTTAAGTGCTAAAGCATTAACTCCAATAACTCATGCATTTGCAACTGTTCTAAAATCTAGTTTTTTAGATATCTTTTTAAATGATTTTTTTAAAAGTAATGCGCCTATTTTTGATAAGAAACTATTCTTTATTTCTCTTTTTAGTTCATTTTTAAAACTAACAATTGCCCCTTCATAACTTTTAATAACTAAATTTCCACCATAACCATCTATAACAGCAACATCGATATTTCCTTCTAATAAATTTCTGGTTTCAGAAAAACCTATGTAATTTAAGTTAGTATTTTTCAAAAGTTCACTTGATTGTCTAACTATTTCTGAACCTTTATATTCTTCTGTTCCGATATTTAAAAGAGAAATTTTTGGTTCTTTTGTATTAAAAATGGTTTTGTGAAAAATATCACCTAGTCTTGCTCATTCAACTAAATATTCAGGTTTTACTTCTATGTTAGCTCCTACATCTAACAAAATCATTTTAGAACCATTTAAACAATTTACAATAGGCATAAATGCAGGACGCGAAATATTTTCTATTCTTTTGGTTTTAAAAGTTAGTGAACTTATGTATGTTCCTGAATCGCCACCAGAAATTATTCCATGAGCATTATTTTCTTTTAAGTATTCTATTGCTTGATTTATTGAAATATTTTCTTTTAATGTTTCCCTAATATTTCTTGGATTACTTGGTTTTAAATCATTTTGTATTATTTTAATGTTATTAGGAAGATTTGAGATATTTTTATTTTTAAAGTCTCCGATTAGAACTACATTAACATTTTTTTTGTTTATAACAAAATCAAGAGTTCCTTTTAATACTACATCTACACCTAAATCAAGTCCGTTTGCATCAAAAACAATTGTTTTTTGCATTACTCAACTCCTATTAAAAATTGATAATTTGGTTGATTTCCTTCAATTACTTCAATTTCAACTTCATAATGAGATTCGATATAATTAGTTAGTGATTCTACATCAAAAGAATTAGCATTATCACCATAAAAAATTGTTATTACTTGACTTGATTTTTCTACCATTTTATCAATTAAAGTTTTATATGTTTCTTCTATTTCAGAATTAGAAGTAATAATTTTTCCGTCTACTATACCTAAATAATCATTATTTTTAATTTTAATATTGTTTAATTTGGTATCTCGAACTGCTTGTGTTATTTCTCCTGTTTTTATTTCAGTAATTGCATCTAACATTAATTCATTATTTTCTTCTTGTGATAATTCAGAATTAAAATTAAAGATAGCAGCTAGTCCTTGTATTTGAGTTTTAGTAGGAATTACTACAATGTTTTTATCTGTTATAACTTGGGCTGCTTGTTGAGCTACTAAAATGATATTTGAGTTATTAGGTAAAATAAAAACTGTCTTAGCTTTAACCTTATTTATTGCATTAATTAAATCTTGTGCAGATGGATTTTGTGTTTGACCAGATTCAACTACATAATCACAACCCAAATCCTTCATTCTTTGAATGATACCTGAACCTAAATTACATGAAATAATTCCACACTCATTTAAGTCTTCTTCATTTGCTATAACTTTTGCTTTGGAATTATTTGCTTGTAAAGTCATATTCTCTGATTTTATTTTTATGAATTCACCATATTTTTGAGATACATTTAAAAAATCACCTGGAGTAATTGTATGTCCGTGAACCTTTAATAAGTTGTTATCAGATACAATAACTAATGAATTAGAAATTTTCTCTAATTCATTAGAAAACATTTGTTTATCAAATTTATCTGGTTCTGTTAAATCGATTAATACTTCAGTACAATAACCAAATTCACCAGAATATACTTCAGTATCACTTAAGAAAACTGAAACTTCATCGCTTTTATCTTTCTTTTGAACAAAATTACCTTTTAAATACTCATAAAAACCTACAAAAATTGTGTATAAACCTTCGCCACCAGAATCTGTTACACCTACTTCTCTAAGTGTTTTTAGTTTGTTAGGAGTTTCATCACAACTTTTACGAGAAAATTCAACGACTTTTTTTCAGAAATCTATTAATGAAACATCTGTCTTATCTTTAAATTCATTTGATAATTTTTCTGATGTTTCTCTAATTACTGTTAGAATAGTTCCTTCTACTGGAGTGAATACAGATTTATAAGCACGTTCTGTTGCTAGATTAAATGCTTCTAGTAATTCTGGTAATGTTAAATATTCTTTGTTTGAACAACCTAAAGAAAATCCTTTAAAAATCTGGCTTAAAATAACTCCTGAATTACCCCTTGCTTCATACATCATATTTAATGCTAACTCTTTTGTAAATTCACCTATTGACAAATCTTTTTTTTGTTCGAGTTTAGATATAGCTTGTGATATAGTTGAAGACATATTAGTTCCTGTATCACCATCTGGAACAGGAAAAACGTTTAATGCATCTATTTTATTTTTTGCATTCACTAATGAATTTGATCCAGATAAGATACCTAAATAAAAATCATTAGTATTTAAGAAAACTTTTGACATTATTTAACTCCTTTTACTATAATTGTCAATTTATTTAAATTACAATCAATTTTCTTAAGTTCATATGCTAATCTTTGGTGAAATTCAGCTACAACTCCTTTAACTGGGATATCTAGTAAAAGGGTCACTGTAATGAAAAAATCATAACCATCTTTATTTTTCATTACACTAACTCTTTCTTTTTCTATTATTTCACTTTGATTTAAGATAGTGTTATCAAGTTTTGATAAATTATGTATTTCTTTAATTCCAGGGATAGATTTAGCAATATTCAAAAATAAATCTAAAATTTGTGTTTGTTCCATAATAACCTCAATTTATTGATAAACTTTTTAAATTATACCAAATTCATTATATTATATATATTGCTATAAATTATTATAATTTAAATATGGTGAGTTTGATTAATGGGATTGTTTTAGAAATACATCAAACCGGAGAAAATGATTTCTTAGTTTCTTTTTTTACTTCTAATGGCTTATTAACTTTATATACTCAAGGTCTAAATAAACAGACATCTAAGAACCGCAATAACTTACAAATAGGTTCAATTGTTGAAATTGAATATTTTAAAGCTAGACTAAAAGATAAAATTGGAAGAATGAAAAAGGTAAACCTTTTAGTTAACATTTCTCTAATTGATATTAAAATTAACTTATTTGTAAGTGATATAGTTAAATTATTTAAAAATATAAATCAAAAAAATCATTTATATAATGAGTACTTAACTCATATAAAAAAAATAAATCAAGATAATGTCGATTTATTTTTAGCTTATTTTTATGCTCAAGCCACTACTTATTTTGGTATCCAACCTAGTTTTAATAAATGTAGAACTTGTTTTTCTAATAAGAATTTAGTTGACTTTTCAATTATAGAAGGTGGTTTTATTTGTTCTAAGCATTCAAATATTATATATAAATCGAATGATGAATTAATTTTGTTTTGATCTCTATATTTTAATATAGATAAACTTCTTATGAATGGATATTTTAATCAAATCCATACATGAATAAATGAACTAAAGTATTTGATTAAAAATGCTGGATATTATGTATAAAAAAACAAAGTACTTTGTTTAAAGTACCTTGTTTTTTTATTTTATGATAGGTTCTTGTGAAGCATTTATAACATCTTTAAAATCAGCTCCACTATTTGCTAAAACATAAGCAGAAAATCCATTTTCAATTAATGCTCCTTTTGAAACAAAAATTTCTTTGTCTGTTATCATTGAACAAACTGATTCAGCAGATAAGGTAGCAGAACCTAAATCAGAAAAAATTATAACTTCTTTGATTTCTTTATAACTATTAATCAAGTCCATTAATGCAATAGGATCTGTACCTAGTTCTGAACCATTATTTATTCCACCAATTGATTGTAAAATAATATATTCATTATTTATTGGAAGCATTTTTTGAAAATAATCTTTAATAGTGTGTGCTAATTTTTCATAATGTGAAATTATTATAAATAGTTTCTGCATTATAAATTATTGATTATGTTTTTTAAAATTATATAACTTGAATAAGAACCTGGATCAATTGTTCCTGTTGATCTTTCTTTTAAATACGATGCTCTTCCTTTTGTTGCAATCATATCTTTGGTTTTTTGAGCACAATCAAAAATAAAATTAATTAAATTATTTTTTATATCTACATTTATTTCATTAATATTAACTAAATAATCATTTAATGGCTTTCAAACGTCAAACATTGTTTTTTCATTTTCTTTAACTTTACCCAACGTAGTTAGAGTATTAACAAAATTTTGAACAAGTATTTTTAACTCTTTTAAAGTAAATGATTGGCTTTCTTTTATATTGTTTGCTGTATTCATAAAACACATTCCATATAAAGGCCCAGATGCTCCACCTACTTTAGACATTAAGGTTCTACCAATTAAACTAATGTAGTTTGATAAACTTAAATTAGTATGATCTAGTTTAGCTACTTCATTAAACCCACGAGACATATTTACACCATGATCTCCATCACCTACTGATTGGTCTAATTCAGATAGTCAATCTTGATTTTCATTGATTTCTTTACTTATTTCTTTAATAGCATCAATAAACTTTTGATATTCTATTTTCAATTTCTTACCTCTGTTGGAAAGTCTAATAATTCTTTTAATTCATTATCTAATTTTAATAATGAAATTGACATTCCTTGCATTTCTAGTGAGGTCATAAAATTACCCACATGAGAACTGTAAATTTTAATATTTTTAGATTCTAGATAATTATGAATATCATTAGTAGCAATGAATAATTCCATTTCTGGTGTACCACCTAAACCATTAACCATTAATGCTGCTTCTGAGTTATTATAATCATAATCTTTTAAAATTAAATCTAGCATTTCTTTAACTATTTCTTTAGATGGTTTTATTTCTTCTCTTTTAACTCCAGGTTCACCATGGATACCTAAACCAAATTCTATTTCTTTTTCACCTAAAGTAAATGATTTTTTACCTGTAGTTGGAATATAAATAGAGTTAAGAGAAATACCGAAACTACGAACATTTTTTATAACTTTTTCTGCTATATTTTTTACTTCTGATAATGATGCACCTTTATCCGCTAAAGCTCCTGCAATTTTATGAACAAAAACTGTACCTGCTATTCCTCTTCTTCCTATTGTTCAAGTTGAATTTTCTACTGCTACATCATCATCAACTAAAACTGTTTCAACATTTTTACCATTTGCTTGTGCTAACTGTTGAGCTATTTCAAAATTTAATTTATCACCTGTGTAGTTTTTAATAATTAAAAGGGTACCTTTTTGTGAATCTACCGCATTTATTGCTGCTTCTACTTGGTCTGGAGTTGGTGATGTAAAAACTTCGCCTGCTATTGCTCCTGATAACATTCCTTTTCCTACAAATCCCATATGTGAAGGTTCATGTCCAGACCCACCACCTGAAATTAAAGCAACTTTTGATTTATCAAAATCTTTATTGTAAATAACATTGAAATCTCGGTATTGCTTTACTTTTTTATTTGTTTTAACAATACCTTGTATCATTTCTTGTACGATATTTTCTGTTTTGTTTATAATTTTCTTCATATTTTCCTTATATTAATGAAAATAATCCTATCAATAATCCGCCTGTTAATGGTGCTAGAACTGGTATTCATGAATAACTTCAATTTCCACCTACAAATTCTTGTTTTCTGTTTTTCATTAATAATCTTTCTGTTAAGTAATAAATAACTCTTGGTCCAAAATCTCTAGCAGGATTAATAGCATATCCTGTTGAAGAACCTAAAGATGCACCAATTGCAATAACTATTAAAGTAACAGGAATTGGTCCAAATGTAGCTAAACTTAAAACATTATTTCCTTTAGAGAAAGCTAATACCAATCCCACTAATAGCATTGTTCCTACTAATTCATATGCAAAATTAAAGATTGAAGCTTTTTCTTTTCCTGAATATGCTGGACCTGTACAATGAGAACCACGTACACTTCATAAATCTGTTTCTTGAATGTGTTTTCAGTTAATGAAGTTTAATATAATTTGTCCTGCCATTGCTCCTAAAAGTTGCACAGGAATGTAAACTAATTTAATAGGGTCGTTAAATTTTGATGATACTAAATCAAAAACTGTAACTGCAGGATTTAAGTGAGCAGAACCTCCTAATGATTGTGAAACAATAACACCAGCAAAAACTGCTAAACCTCAACCTAAAATAATTACAACTCATTTTCCTGGTTGATTTCCAAACATTCTCTTCCCTGAAACGCTATATACTACACCATTACCAAGTAAAATTAGTACTAATGTTCCTAAGAATTCAGATAAAATATCTAATCTTTCTAATCCCATAATTATCCTTATTTTATATCTTTTGTTCAATTAAGTGTTTTTTGTACTGCTGTATCTCAACCTTTAATTAAGGTATCAATTTCATTTTGATTTAATTGTGGTTTAAATACTTTGTCAGTTTTATTAATTTTTTTAATTTCTTCAATATCTTTTCAATATCCAACAGCTAAACCTGCTAAATATGAAGCACCAAGTGCAGTAGTTTCTATATTAGATGGTCTTTCAACTTTTAGATTTGAAATAGATGATTGGAATTGCATTAAATAATTAGATCTAGATGCTCCACCATCTACTTTTAATAAAATAATTGGTTTTTCTAAATCTTTTTCCATTGCCTTAAGCAAGTCATTTGATTGATATGCAATCGAATCTAATGTTGCTTTAATGATGTGTTCTCTTTTTGTTCCCCTTTCTAAACCAAATATAGCTCCGCGTGAATATGAATCTCAATATGGTGCTCCTAGACCTGTAAATGATGGAACAACATAAACTCTTTGATCATCATCCACCAATGAAGCAAAGAAATCTGATTCAGCTGAGTTATATAAAATTCTTAATGAATCTCTTAATCATTGAATTGCAGCACCTGCAATGAACACTGATCCTTCTAGAGCATAAACTGTTTTTTCTTGTCCTATTTTTCATGCAATAGTAGTTAATAATTTATTTTTTGAATTAACTGGTTTTGTACCTGTGTTTACTAATGTAAAACATCCTGTTCCATAAGTATTTTTTACCATACCTACTTCTGTACACAACTGTCCAAATAAAGCAGATTGTTGATCACCAGCTATTCCTGTAATTGGAACTTCACCAGTTGCTTTGTTTGATCAATGATGAGGTGATACTATTCCAAAATGTCCTGATGAAGGTTTTACTTCTGGAAGAATTTCTCTTGGTATTTCTAATAATTCTAATATTTCTTTGTCTCAATCTAATGTATGAATATTAAATAACATTGTTCTTGAAGCGTTTGAAACATCAGTTGCATGAACTTGACCATCTGTTAATTTTCACATCAATCATGTGTCAATAGTTCCTGCTAATAATCTACCTTCTTTTAATTTTTCTTGCGCTTCAGGAATATTTTTTAATATTCAACGAATTTTTGTACCACTGAAATAAGGGTTAATTATTAGTCCTGTTTTTTCTCTAAATTTTTCTGAATAACCTTTTGCTATTAAAGTTTCACAATAATCTGTTGTTCTTCTGTCTTGTCAAACAATGGCATTATAAACTGGTAAACCAGTTTCTTTATCTCATAAAACTACTGTTTCTCTTTGGTTTGTAATACCTAATGCTGCTATATCTACAGATTTTATTTTGGCTTTATGTTTTGCACTTTGCATTGTTGATAATTGAACATTTCAAATTTCTAATGGATCATGTTCAACTCAACCTGATTGTGGAAAGTGTTGTGTAAATTCTGTTTGACTACTTGCTTGAATATTTCCATTGTAATCTACTACCAATGTTCTACAAGAAGTAGTTCCTGAATCTAAAGTTATAATGTATTTATCTTTCATTTTGACCTTCTATCGTTTTGATTCAAATTTATAATTGCTTATTTGAGCATAAACTATTTCGTCATTAAGATATTCTTGGAATTTCTTTTGATTTCTTAACGTTCACAAAATTAAAGGCATTCCAATTTGTTTATATCTATTTTTATCTTTATCATATAAAACTGTTCATGGATTTAAATATTGACAAATAGATTTCATTTCCTCAATTGAAACTGCTTTAAATTGAGTTTCTGTTCAAAATAAAAATGCTAATTGATATTTAGAACTTAGTTTTCTCATATTACGAAGTGATTGAAAATTAAATGAAGAAAAAACTATCTTAGAAAAATATTTTTCACCGTATTTTAATGATAATTTATTCAATTCTTCTTCAATTCCTTTATATTCTTTTTGATCTGTTTTGATTTCTACATTAATCAATTTATATAAATCTAAATATTTATCTAAAAATTCTTCTAATGTGAGAATAGTTTGTCTTTTAACTTTATATTTAAAAAACAAACTATGATCATCTTTTTTAAGATCATTTAATGTACTAAATTCAATTTCTTTATTAGTTAAAGCTGTTCTATTAGTTGTTTCATCATGGATAATAACTAATTTTTTATCCTTAGTTAAATGAACATCTAATTCAACACCATCAAAATTATATTGATATGCCATTTCAAATGCTAAATCTGTGTTTTCTGGAGCAATACCTGAATAACCTCTATGAGCTAAAATTAATTGTTTAGGCATTTTCTAGTGTTCTCAATCTGTAATTTGTTTTACCTAATTTTTTAAGTTCATTAGTATTAGCAATATGAACTGCTAGACCAGCTAATAAACCTACTAGAGCAATTGATAAAGTTATTAATAAAATAATTTGATATCCGGTAACTGAAGTATTTGTTGCTCCTTCAGGAGTATACGCTTTACCTACTGCTCCTGTTACATTGTATAATCATGCATCTGTTGAAAAACCAATAAATGATAAAACTGCCACTGATGATGCATATGAATTTTTTTCTATATGTATTTCTCCTACTTGTGCATATCTTAAAGTAACCATTCCTCAAGATAGAACTCCAGCTAAGATATATAATGTAGAACTTAATACAATTAATGTAATATTTTGACTTTCTGGTAAATAACCAAGTAAGATAATTGAACCAACAATAATAATTCCTATACCAAGAGTAATAATTAAGAACAATACATATGATCTAAATTTATCTGCTCATCTTCCAACAAATGTTGATACAGCAGTTCTTAGAGCATATGTTCTTACTCCTCCAATTATAGTAACTAAAATTGCAGGGGCTAAATATGCATTTTGAAGAAGTTGTAATAAGTAATATGCAAAAACACTTTGGAAAGTATACATACCCATTACAAAGATAGATAAAGCTCATAATTTTCAATTTTTAAGTGCTTTATACACTTGTAAAACTGACTTTTTGATTCTTTGAAATGTCAATTTATCTGTATTTTTTTTCATTTGTTTTTCTGGGACACCAAACAATACTAAAAATGATGTTGCAACTAAAAATCCAGCTATTAAGAAGGCATATGTAGCAAATGGGATTGTTGATGATTCTTTAGATACTGTTGGGAATCAAACATCTTTTACTAATAATCCTAATACAAAAATTAAGAAAAATCCAATAATACCATTTGCAGTTCCTTGAATTCCGTATGCAAGTCCTTGGTTTTCTTTAGTTGTTTGTTGAGAAACTAATTTTCATAATGGAGTTCAGAACACTAATGTTGAACTAACTCCTCATAATCCTCAAATTATTGCATATTGAATAAATAATGAATCTGGTGATTGAGTTGATGAATATAAGATATTAAATCCAAATCATATTGTTATAATTCCTGTTGAAAATACAGCAATAAATAACAATCATTTGGAACTAAATTTATTTGCTAAGAACCCCCCCGGTAATTGAGTGATTAAAGTTACTCATCCTATAATAGAAGTCAATGTTGCAACTTGATCTTCACGGATATTTAAATAAGTATGTAAATTTGGAATAATATTTTTAATGTAATATGGTGCAGCAATAACAAAAACATCTGCTGTAGCTAATATAATTAGTGCTATTATTTGTTTCCAAGTTAAACCTTTTAATTTTTCAATCATAATTCTCCTTAGAATCTAACTTTATATTTTGGATTATAATTAGATTTCTTTTCTAATTTTAATCCTGCTTCTTCTACTAATTTAGCAATTTCTATAGCAATTGCTGGTGCTGATGCAATTGCTGGTGATTGCATTCCTGCTGCATTAATAAATGCTTTATTATCTTTTGCACTACGGATAACAAAGTCATTTGTTTCTATATCAATTGGACGTGAACCAGCAAGTGTGATTTCTGTTTTTTCAAGTCTTATTGAAGGAATAATTTCTTTTCCAATTTGCCCAATATAATCAAATTTTTCTTTAGTTACTAATCTGGTATCTTCTTTTGGAACTCCTTCTTCAGCGGTTGGTCCAACTAACACACGACCATCTAACATTGGTGCTACAATAACACCTTTACCATGGATTGTAGGGACTTTAAAGCAAATTGAATTAACAATGCCTGCTTCTGTTCTTGATAAAATACGGTATTCACCACGTCTAGTAGTTTGTTTAAAATCACCATATCCTGCTTTTTCTGCTAAAACATCTGCATAATGTCCAGCGGCATTGATGATTACAGTTGAATAAATTTTTTGTCCATCTCCTAATGTAATTTCAAATTCATTGCTCAAGTATTTAATATCAACTACATTTGAATTATTTCTAACTTCTGTTCCATTTTGTTCACTAGCTCCTAAGAAAGCATATGTTGCTCTAACAGGATCAATAGCTCAAGAACTTGTACATAAAAGTGCACCTAATACCTTTGGATTTACATTAGGTTCTTTTTTAAGAACTTCTTCTTTAGTAATTACTTTAAGAAATTCTTTTGGAACTTTGTTAATTAATCCTCTTTCGTATAACATATGTACATGTTTCATTTCTTCTTCATTAAAAGCAAGTATCAATGAATCTACTTGAACTTTAGGAAAATCTAAATCTTTAAAGATTTTAGTTCTTCATAGTTCATTACCTAAAACATTTAGTTTTGCTTCAATTTTTCCAGGATCAGGATCAAAACCACCGTGAATTGCTCCAGAGTTTCCTTTAGATGTTTCATCAGCGAAAACTGGGTTTTTTTCTAATAATAAAGTTTTTAATTTATATTGAGATAGTTCGTAAGCTATACTAGCTCCAATGATACCACCACCAATAATAGTTACATCATATTTCTGTTTCACAATAATTCTCCTTAATTAAATTTTGTGCTTAATAATTATAAATAAATTTAAGGTTGACTAAGAAAATAGGGGGGGTAGGCTCTTGAAAAGAATAAAAAAATATGGAAAAAAAGTATTTTTTCCATATTTTTTATATTTGGTAAATTATTCCATATGTTATTCCATAAAATTAATTACTTATATAATTGATTTATATAAATAATGAAGAAATTCGTCTACCTGAACTAGTTGTTGTCTTTGGTTTGAAGTTTTTTAATACTTCTTTGTCCAGTGCTTCTTTTACAGATGATTTTAATACTTCATAAATAAACGGAGGTTTAGGACCATTAACTCTTACAAATCATAGTTCTCCTATGTATTCTTGGACTCCATTATAGTATTTATGTTGATTTCCTTTTCAAAAATCACTTCCGTAAAATTCATGTGTTAATAATAATTTTGCTTTTGCTTCTTCATTCAATTTAATCGATGTAACTAATTCTTTAAGATCTAAATCATCTAAATATTCTTTAAATTCTGCAGATAATTTTGGATTATTTTTATATTCTTCAATTAACTCATTTAATGAAGCCTCTAATACTAATGGATATTCATCAAATAATTTGTTATTTACTTGATAAACTCTTTCTTTTTTATCAACTAAAGAAGTAAAGGCATTATTAAATCTAATATATAATTCTTCCTCTGAAACATTAATACCTAAAAGTTCATTGCTTGATTTTAAGTAATTATCTAAAAATTTAATTGCTTGTTTGTATTCATCTTTTAAATTTTTGGTTGATTTATCAAAGATATCATTATATTTTGCTAAATTATTATATGAATATATTGAATTATTAAGTGGGTTGTTTATTTTTGGTAAAACTAAATTATCTACTTCTCCTGTTTTTAAATCTCCATCCATTGGTTTTGGTTCAGGTGTTGGACTTGTTTCTGGAGGTGTTTGTGTGTCATCAGAAGGATTTTTAATAGGTGTATCAACTTCTGTAATAGGTTTTTTGCTTCCTGATTCAGATGTATAGCCACATGAAATTGCACCAAACATTGCAAAACCACTAATAAATAAACTTATTAATCTTTTTTTCATATATTTTCTCCTTTTTTGCATTAATTATATATATATATATAAAAATCAAAATAAAATTTTTAAAAATAATAAAAAACTATGTTTGTTTAGTTAAATTTAGTATTTTTTGTATACTTTTGTTTAATTGAAAAATTAGTATTTTTTGAATGCAGAAGAAAAAAATATTTTTGGTTCTTTTAGTTTCTATTTTAATATTAAAATTATTTAAATAAAAATCATAATACAAGAAAGTAATATATTCATTTTGATTTTTGTCTTTAATTATTAATTTTAAAAATGTATGGTCATATATTGTATTTAAATCTATATTAATACTTTCTTCTATATAAAAAAATTTATTTAAAATTTTTTGAGACTTAAATAAATGAATAAGTTGATTATTTTTCTTGTATTCGAATTTTGTTGAATAATTTTTAACTATGTATTTATTCATATATTTTTTCATCTTTAAAAACTTATAATCTAATAAATTATTATTATTTTTATATGAACTCAAAATAAAACAAAAGTTTAAAACAAATTGAACATTATTAAAAGAAAAATATTTATCTATTTCAGATGAAAAGAATTTATTTTGATTTGCTAAGAGAACTTCATTAGTTTTTAAGTTATTTAAAAAATCATAAGGAATATTGAAGTTATTGAGTAAATTTAAGATGCTACTTGAAGTGTAATGTGGGATAAAAATTTTATTCCTTTCTAATACTTGATTTTGCTTTCATGTTAAATAATAATAATTAATATATAGATAAGTTAACTCTTCATCTTTTATTAAAATAAATTTGTTTTTTATTTTTAAATAAATTGATAATTGATTAAATTTATCAATATATATTAATAAATCATATTTATTTAAGTTGTAATTTAATCATTTAAAATAAATTCATAAATATTTTTTGATCTTTGTTTCTCATTTAAATTTTTGAATATTTCTTTTTACTAAATAACCAAATTTTCTCAGCAAATTTAATAAGATATATTCTGATTTTGGATCTTCTATTGTTATTTTTATATTCAAAACATCTTCCTTAAATTCTGATTTGGTTATATGATTATTATTTTTATTGATATAATAATTTAAAAATTTATCTATATTAAGTTGAATTGAATCTTTATTTTCTGATAACTTGATTTCTTTATCAAAATTATGTGATTTGTTTATTAATTCATTTATTTTTTCTTTTGATAACAATCCATCTTTGTTGTATATTTTTAAATAATATTTATTATTTATCTCATTTTTATATAAGTAAATTGCTAAATCCAAATCCATATCTGATAATGTATTTAAAACTATAAAATCATTAACATATGAAATGTTATACTCAAAAACTTTAATATTGTTTTTATTAAAAAACTTTTTAAGTAAAATAATTTTTTCTAAATCTATGTTATTATCTTTTCCTAAAAATATTTGTTTTTTTCTTTTATTTATGTTTTCAGATAAATAAATGTCTATTAATAATATTAAATAGTATATGTTAAAAGAATTTAACTCATAAATATTATTATTTAAAAATTCAATACCATCAAATGTTATTCTAGGATTTTCTAAATTTAATAAATTATCATTAATTTTTAATAAAAATTCCTTATATGTTAAATGAATTAGATTCTGATCATAATAAAAGGAATATCAGTTTTTTAATTGATTTTCACTTAATTTCATTAATTAATTATATTATTTTATAGTTCTAAAAAGCGAAAAATAAAAATTAATAATTTATAATGTTCTATGTATATTTTCTTAAAATTATTATATATAATAATAATTATGAAAAAACTAGGAATAATTGTTGATTCTTTTTCAGGATTAACACAAGAACAAGCAAATGAAAAAGGTTATAGATTTTTACCTTTAAGAATAGAAATAGATGGTGTTTTTTATGAAGATGGGAAAGAAATAGATTCTCAAGATTTATTAAAAAAACTGAACACAGAAGTTAAAGTTAAAACTTCATTACCAAATTACAACCTAATAGTTCAAACAATTGAAGAAACATCAAATGAATATGATGATGTTATTTATTTAGGTGTTTCAAAAGAATTATCAAACACTTTTTCACAATTTATTAGTGTTGCATCTGAAAAAAATAATGTTTATGCAATGGAAAATCATTTATTTGGTAACCAAATAATAAGAGTTGTAGAATATTTTAAAAAATTATATGAAAATGGTGCAAGTATAAATGAATTATATTCAAAGTTAAATGATATAAATGAAACATCTAGAACATTTATTGTTCCTAAAAATTTACAATTTATAGTAAATGGTGGTAGATTATCAGGATTAAAGAAATTTATTCTATCTTACTTAAAAATGTTCCCTATTCTTTCTTATGACTTAGAAGGGAAAGTAAAATCTATTTCAATTAAAAAAACATTCAAACAAGCAGTTTATAAAGCATTTGATTTAGTCAATGATTTTATCGAAGAAATAAAATCATATAACAAAGAAGCAAATGTATATGTTGATTTAGTAGCAGGAATTGATAATGAAGTAAATAACTTGATTACATCTGATGAATTTATCAAACCTACTTCTAAAATAAATACACCTGCATCAATAGCTGCACACACAGGTCCTGAAGCCTTTGCTGTTTCTGTGATGTTAGAATTAGATAAATAATATGAAGATTAAAAAAAGAAAAGACAATAAAAAGAATGAAATAGATCAACACTATACTTCAATGTTTGATTCGATAATTCAAGAAAACACCTTACCTCCAGAGGCATTAAAAACATATAAAAAAAATACTAAAATATATGTTATTTCTATTATTTCAGTTATTTTAATTTTAATTCTTCTTGGAATACTAATATGACAAATTATTATAGTTAATTAGAACATTTTTTATGTTCTAATTTTTTATTTAATAAATTTAAACAAAAATAAAAATAATGTGGTATTATATATTAGCGTGGTCGCGTAGCTCAGATGGACAGAGCACGAGCCTTCTAAGCTTGTGGTCAGAGGTTCGAATCCTCTCGTGATCGCCATTTTTTTATACCCTTTTTTAATATATAATTTAAATATATGAATCAAATTAGTTTAAAACGTAAAGAATCACAAGTTCATCAATTAGTAGCAAGCATAATTCAAAATGATTTAACAAACGTTAATATTATTGATCCTGTTGTAATGGATGTCAAATTATCCTCAGATTTATCAGTTTTAAAAGTGTATGTTAATTTATCAGAAAATGTACAAAAAGGTATCATTGCATTAAATAGTTCAGCAAGTTATGTTCGTAAAATACTTTCAAAATCACTTAATTGAAGAAAAGTTCCTGAAGTAAGGTTTTTTATAGATGAAGTATCTGCAACAGGTTCTGCAATTGATGCAATATTAAGGAAAATAAAAGAAGAAAACTAGAGCAAAATATTTTGTTCTAGTTTTCTTGTGTTAAATTTTTTATAAATTATTTATATCTAATAGATTTAGTAAAATCATATTTATCTATAAAATCTATTGTTTGATTTAAAACCTTTTCATCATTAATATCATTTGTATTAATAATATAATAGGGAATATTATATTTATTTACTAAAAATAAAAATAATTCTTTATATAAAGAGTGTAATCTTTTTAAATAATATTCATTTATCTCAAAATTATCTATTTCAATCTTTCTTCCTCTACTTAGTATTCTACTTTTAATAGTATCAAAATCAGCATCTAAGAAGATTGCTAAATCAGGGTTATCATTTAAATTAATAATATGTTCGAATAAAGCATTAAATGCTTGTGTATATCTATATGGTTTTTTTTCTAATGTAACAAGTGCAAAAATATAATGCTCTAAGTTAAACCTATCTAGAAACATATAGTGTTCTTTATGATTTCTATCTTTTAAAAATAATTTCTCTTTTTTAGCAAAAGTATCTGATAGTGATTCAATAATATATGATTGAAAAGCAATATCTATATTTGGTTCTTTTTCATAAACTCATTTCAAAAAAGTATTAAAAACATCATCATCTTGAGCAAACTCTTCTAACAAATAAGATTTATGATAATGTTGATTTAAATGTTTTGATAGTGTTGATTTGCCAGAACCTATCATTCCACTAATTGCTATAACCATTATTTTCTACTTACATTTGATAAATCAAAATTATCTATGATAGAAATTGCTTTTTTTAAAACTTCTTCTTCTGTTAAATTATTTGTATCAATAATTACATAATTTAAATTATATTTATTTGCTTGTTTAATAAATAAGTCTTTATAAACATTAAATAAATTTTCAAAATAACTTTTATTTTGAAAATAGTTATTTGTTTCTACTTCTCTCCCTCTT